>CAXTFM010000008.1:0-57669 GCA_964243435.1 uncultured Beijerinckiaceae bacterium | reverse complement strand
TCGAATACGTCCGCGGAACGAACGTGCTCGACTTCGACCTCCTGAACGGCGAGCCGTCGCGGGTCGTCAACGGCGAGATCACGCTGCCTGATTGCCTCGGCTTCGACCGGCATTCATCACCCGCCACACCGTCGCGAGCGCCGACCTGCGCCTGCCCGCGCGGCCTATCGCCCACTGACCAGCAAGGACAGCCACCATGACGCGCATCCTGCACCGCCAGATCAACGGCGCCCTGCGCACCGCCGTCAGCGGCCGGGGTGTCGCGCTGTTCGATCGGGACGGCCGTGCCACCATCGACGCTTCGGGCGGCGCGGCCGTGTCCTGCCTCGGGCACGGCCACCCGGACGTGATCGCCGCCCTGCACAGGCAGGCCGACACGCTCGCCTACGCCCACACGAGTTTCTTCACGAGCGAGGTGGCCGAGGCGCTGGCCGAGCGTGTGGTTGCCGACGCGCCCGCCGGCATCACCCACGTGTACTTCACCTCCGGCGGCTCGGAAGCGGTCGAGGCGGCGCTCAAGATGGCGCGCCAGTACTTCGTGGAGCTCGGCAAGCCCGAACGCAGCCGGATCATCGCCCGGCGGCAGAGCTATCACGGCAACACGCTGGGGGCGCTCGCGACGGGCGGCAACGAGTGGCGCCGCGCGCCCTTCACGCCGCTGCTCGCGGAAACGCACCACATCGATCCCTGCTTCGCCTTCCGCTTCCAGAAGCCGGGAGAGAGCGACGCCGCCTATGCCGCCCGTGCGGCCCAGTCCTTGGAGGACAAGATCCTCGAACTCGGCCCCGACACGGTCATGGCCTTCGTCGCCGAGACGGTCGTCGGCGCCACCGCCGGCGCGGTGCCGGCCGTGGCAGACTACTTCAAGCGGATCAGGGCTATCTGCGACCGCTACGGCGTCCTCCTCATCCTCGATGAGGTAATGTGCGGCATGGGCCGCACCGGCACGCTCCACGCCTGCGAGCAGGACGGCATCGCCCCCGACCTGATGACGATCGCAAAGGGGCTCGGTGGCGGCTACCAGCCGATCGGCGCGACGCTGCTTTCGGGAAAAATCTACGACGCCTTCGCCAACGGTTCCGGCGCATTCCAGCATGGACACACCTATGTCTGCCATCCCATGGCCTGCGCGGCCGCCCTTGCCGTGCAGGAGGTGATCGCCCGCGACCGGTTGCTCGACAACGTGGTCGCGATGGGGGCGCACCTGCGCCACCGCCTCGGCGAACGTTTCGGCAATCATCCCCATGTCGGCGACATCCGCGGACGCGGGCTGTTCGTCGGCGTCGAGCTTGTCGCCGACCGGGCGAACAAGGCGCCGTTCGACCCCGCCCTCAAGCTCAACGCGCGCGTGAAGAACGCCGCGATGGACCGCGGCCTCGCCGTCTACCCCGCCGGCGGTACGATCGACGGCCGGCAGGGCGACCATATCCTGCTGGCGCCACCCTTCATCATCGATGCGGCGACGATCGACACGGTGGTGGCGCAGCTCGGCGACGCCATTGACGTGGCCGTCGCGCAGACCATGAATTGATCGGGTCGCTTGGAGGCGTTCAACGTCACCTGACTGATCCAAAGGGGACGGGCAGGAGTGCCGCCGGTCGTGGAGAAGGCAAGGTGGATGTCGGCGCGGCGCTCGCGACAGACGGCCGTTCGCTGCAACGACGATGCCTTGCGCGCCGTATCGAACTCTCCCACGGGTCGGCGTTTCCGTGAAGCGGCAGCGGACGGTGAGGCCCTTGCGCCGGATGACATCCGTGATCCTGGCGGCCATCTCCGCTTCGACATGGTTCAGCTTTTCTTCAAGTATGGAACGGCATCCGCCTTGACCGGACGAGCGCGCGTGTTCGCAGGGACGATGGCGTGTCGTTGACCCGGCCGCCCAGGTGTCGATGCGGCCCGACTTCTTCATGTCCTCGCAACGCCCTCCGTGTTTTTCACAGATGGATCAGGGATCCTCCCTGGATGCGCTGAGGCCCAAGATCAAGTAGAATCCATCGCGCAGATCAAGTCGTCATTCGCTATGCAACAAAGGAATGCGACACTCAGCATGCAGCGAGCGTTGTTGTGCATCGATGCATGAGATCGATCCTGGACGCTCCGGTTAGATTGCCCTTACACGCATGTAGTACATACTCTCCGACGCAGCGACGAGCCTGTCGCGCGGCACAGGCGCATCGTTCTTGCGCCGCGACGGGAACAAGGGAGACCTCGATTGGACAACCTGTTGATGCTGAAGGGTGCCCGGAAGCTGGTGGGCACCTGCGCGAACGTCCAGCCGGGCGAAGAGGTCGTCATCGTCACCGACTTCGCCGGGCATCGCGTGGCCGAGGCCGTCGCCGCGGCCGCGCTCGAGCGGACCGAGAACGTCAACATCGTGGTGATGCCGCCGCGCTCCATCGACGGGCAGGAACCAACGCGGGCGGTTGCCGCCGCCATGCAGGCCGCCGACGTGATCTTCACGCCGGTCAAGCAGTCGATCACGCACACCGATGCGACGCGGACCGCGATCGGGAACGGCGCGCGCGGTATCATGCTGTCCCAGTTCAACCCGGGCATGCTGGTGACCGGCGGCATAGACGCCGACTTCGCCGCGATCAGGCCGCTCTGCTTCAAGGTGGGCGACCTCCTCGCGAACTGCGACAGGGTCCATCTCACGACGCCCGCCGGGACGGACCTCCGGCTCAGCCTGAAGAACCGCCCGTCGAACCCCCATTGCGGCCTCGTGCGCAACCCCGGCGACTTCACGACCGTCCCCAACATCGAGACCAGCTCGTCGCCCGTCTTGGGCACATCCGAGGGCGTCATCATCGTCGACGCCAGCATCCCATATTACGGCATCGGCCTCGTGAAGGAGCCGATCCGGTTCGGCGTCGGCAACGGGCGCGTCACTGACATCTCGGGAGGGTACCAGGCCGACGCCCTCGACCGGCTGCTCGCGCGCCAGGGCGATCCCGCCGTCTACAACATCGCCCAGATCTCGTTCGGCCTGAACCCGCACTGCCCGATGGAAGGCGTGATGCTGCATGACGAAGGCGTCTACGGCACCGCCCATATCGGCATCGGCACGAGCGTGCTGCTCGGCGGCGAGGTCAAGACCTTGACGCATTTCGACTCGCTGATGTGGCGGCCGACGCTGTCGCTCGACGGCGTTGTCGTCCTCAAGGACGGGCGATGGCTGCTCCCGGAAGCCGATGTGATCCATGAAGGTCGCGCCTGAACGGCAGGCCTCCTCGCTCGACCCGCACCGGCAAGCGAAACGCCGACTGCTTCCGGCACGGCCGGATGAAGCATGTCGACGGACGGCGTCAGCGATCCCGTCGAATCTCGAAAGCGGCGCCGGTGGGCGTGGTGCGGTCGCGTCCCTACCCTCGAGACTCCGCCGTATCACCCCGCGCCGCGACGTAACCCTGCTCCGCATCGCGGCGACGGGCCTCGAGGGAACGCCCGGCCGGCGCGCCGTAGCCGCCGCCGCCCGGCGTGCGGATCAGCACCGTGGAGCCCCGGCGCAGATGGTGCGGGGTGCGGGTGTCGGCCGGCTCGCCGTCGATCACAACGGCGCCGAGGCCGCCCGGTGCGCCGCCACCGATGCCCGGGGCGGGAAGGCGCGTGCGCTCCGTCATGAAGAAGGCGGAGCCGCCGCCCTCGCCGCGCAGTTCCACGAGGGTCTCCTGGCCGAGGCCGCCGCGATGGGTGCCGTCGCCGCCCGAGCCGGGGCATAGCCGCTTGTAGCGGATCAGCACCGGGGCGGTGCGCTCGGCGACCTCCACCGGCGTGGTCGAGATGTTGCTCGGCCAGGACAGGCAGCTGACGCCGTCGCTGCCAGGACGGCCGCCGAGGCCGCCGTTGAAGAACAGCACGCAGGCGTAGCGTCGCCCGCCCTCCTCGCCGATCAGCGTCATGTTCCACAGCGGCGAGCCCGGCGCCGCCATGACGCGTTGGGGGAGCGCTCTGTGCAACGCGCCGAAAACCAGGACCGGCACGTAGTGCCCGGTGGCCGCGCGGCCGCCGACCGCCGCGGGGAAGGCTGGATTGAGCAGCGTCCGTTCCGGCGCCCTCACCGTGACCGGGCGGAACATGCCCTCGTTGTTCGGCAGCTCGGGTAGAAGGGCGCAGCGCAATGCATAGGCGGTCATGGCGTAGGTATAGGTGAGCGGGCAGTTGATGGCGCAGGGCTGCTGCGCCGTGGTGCCGGCGTAATCCGCCTCGATCGCGCCGTCCTTGACCGTCAGCGTCACCGCGAGGGTGAACGGGGCGGCCATGCCGGGCATGCCGTCCGTTTCCATGGCGTAATGGTAGGTGCCGTCGGGCACGGCGGCGATGGCGGCGCGCATCGCCCGTTCGCTGCGGCCGTAGATCTGATGCGCCAGCGCGGCGACGTCTGCGATGCCGTGGTCGGCCATCAACTGCGCGAGGCGGCCCTCCATCACCTCCAGCGCGGCGAGCTGCGCCCACACGTCGCCCATGGTCTGGTCGGGGGTGCGCACGTTGGCGCGGATCAGCTTGACGAGCAGCGCGTCGGGCACGCCACCGCGCAGGAACAGGGCGGGCGGGATGTGCAGCCCCTCCTCGAAAAGCTCGCGCGGCGCGATGGAACGCACCTGCCCACCGATGTCGGGGACGTGCGAGGTCGTGGCGGCGAAGGCCACCAACCGGCCGCCGCGAAACAGCGGCTTGACCAGGCACACGTCCGGCAGGTGGCCGGTCCCGATCCAGGGATCGTTGGTGATGTACACGTCGCCGTCGCGCATCGCGTCCGCCCCGAACTCGGCGAGCATGTGGCGCACTGTTGCGGGCAGCGTCGCGATGAAGGAGGGAATGCCGTAGGTGTTCTGCGCCAGCGAAAAGCCGGCGGCGTCGGTCAACACGCAGGCGAAGTCGTTGGCGTCGTTGGACAGCGTCGAAAAGGCGGTGCGGGCGATCACCTTGGCTGCCTCGTCGACGATGGACACCAGTCGGGTCCACATGATCTCGATGGTGACGGGGTCCATCGCGGCAGGAGTTGTCGCAGCGGCTTCCTTGGCCGGCCTCACGGTTGCGCTCCAACGGTGACGAGGATCGAGCCGCTCGCCGTCACTTGGCACCGCGCCTCGGGACCGACCACGAGGGTCGAGCCGGCGTCCTCTACCAGCGCCGGCCCGTCAAAGGCGTCGCCCGCGCCGAGCCGGCCGCGATCATACACCGGCGTGTCGTTGAAGCCGCCATCGAACCAGGCAGGACGATGCCCCTTGAGGGCCGCAGCCGCACCGCCGCCAACCGGCGGAACGGCGAGCCCGCCGTCGCCGACCGCGGTGCGCACGGATACGCGGGCGGCGATGAATTCCAGCGCCACGTCCGGGGGCGGACGGGCGAATTTACGCCGATACTCCGCCTCGAAGGCGGCGGTCAGGGCGGCGCGGGTGCCGTCCGTCGCGTAGGGGCCGGGGGGCAGCGGCACCACCAGGGCGAAGCCTTGTCCGACGTAGCGCCCGTCGGCCAGCCGCTGCACGCTCGGGACGCCGGCGCCCGCGCCGGTGGCGACGGCGCGGGCATCGGCCTCCAATTCGCCGAACACCTGCTCCAGTGCCGCGAGCGCCCCGTGCGGCACGGAAAAGTCGATGGTCCTCACCCGGTCGACCCGCGCCGGGGCGACGAGCAGTCCCCAGGCGGAGGCTACGCCGGGCGCCGGCGGGCAGATCAGCCGGGTGATGCCGAGGCGCTTGGCGACGCCGTAGCCATGCACCGGGCCTCCGCCGCCGGTCATCAGCAGCGCGTAGCCGCGCGGGTCGCGTCCGTGCTCGGCGATGTGGACGCGGGCGGCGCCCGCCATGGTCTCGTTGACCAACGTGTGGATGCCGGAGGCGGCCATGTCGCGCGACAGGCCGAGGCGTTCGGCGAGGCCGTCGATCGCCGCCGTGCCGGCGCCTGCGTCGAGGTCGATCGTGCCGCCGGCGAAGGTGGCGGGGTTGAGATAGCCGAGCAGCAGGTTGGCATCCGTCACCGTCGGCTCGCGCCCGCCCCTGCCATAGCAGGCCGGCCCCGGTTCCGAGCCGGCACTGTCGGGTCCGACCTTGAGCAGGCCGAGCGCGTCCGCACGGGCGATCGAGCCGCCGCCGGCGCCGATTTCGATCAACTCCACGGTGGAGATGCGAATGGGCAGGCCGCTGCCTTCGGTGAAGCGCTTCTGGCGCCCGGCCTCGAAGGCGTAGGCGATGAGCGGTTCGCCACCCTCGACGAGGCTCAGCTTGGCGGTGGTGCCGCCCATATCGAAGCCGAGCAGTTCGGAGCAGCCGTCGCGTCCGCCGAAGAAGGCTGCCGCCAGCGCGCCCGCCGCCGGCCCGGACTCGAGCATCTGCACTGGATTGCGGATCACCTCGGCCGCGTGGGTCAACCCGCCGTTGGACAGCATCAGCAGCATGGGCGCGGCGACGCCGATCGCCGCCAGTTCGTCGGCGAGGCCGCGGATGTAGCGAGCGGCAAGCGGCTTGATGTAGGCGCTGGCGACCGTGGTGGACACGCGGTCGTATTCGCGCATTTCCGGCACCACCTCGTGCGAGGCCGTCACATGCAGGCCCGGCGCCCATCGAGCCACCGCCGCGGCTGCGGTGCGTTCGTGTGCCGGGTCGGCATAAGCGTGCAGGAACATGATCGCGACGGAGGTGACGCCGGCTGCCGCCAGCACGGCGACCTTCGCGCGAAGGTCGTCGAGGTCGAGCGGCACGATGACCTCGCCGTGCGGGCCGATCCGCTCGGCGACGTCGAGGCGCCACGCGCGGGGGACCAGCGGCGGCGGGTTCTCGATGGCGATGTCGTAGAGGTCGTACTTGCGCTCGCGCCCAATCTCCAGCGTGTCGCGGAACCCGGCCGTGGTAAGAAGCCCCGTCGGGGCGCCGCGACGTTCGATCAGTGCGTTGGTGAACAGGGTGGTGGCATGCACGACACGGCTGATCGCCGATGCCGGAATCGCGGCTTGGTCCAGCATCTGCCGCACCGCCCGCAGCACGGCGCGCTGCGGGTCGTCATGGGTGGTCAGCACTTTCAGCGCAGCACTCGCCCCCGATGCGGCGTCGTGCAGCACAAGGTCGGTGAAGGTGCCGCCGATGTCGATTCCCAGCCAATGGCCGGCGGGTCGGATGGCGTCCGGGGCTCGGTCGGCGTCGAGGCGGTTTGGAGTTGGCACCGGCGACGAAGTCTCCTGGGCGGATCGCGCTGACGAGTTCCGCTGGATGCCGGGCGGCACCCTCCCGGCGACCAGCAAGCGCCATGCCGCCTCGACGCGGTGCATGGCATGCCCCTTGCTGCACTAAATTGCACCGAGTAACCGGTGGCGTGTTGCGGAGCAAACGGGAGAGTGCCGCTTGGCCGCGAACACCGCAGCGTCTCCCCTCCTTCACACGGCGGCACCAACCTTCACCGGCGTGCCGCGCGACCGGATCAATGGGGCGCTGATGGTGGCGCCGGCGCTGCTGTTCCTGCTGGCCTTCCTGATCATCCCGGCGGGCGTGCTCTTCTCCTTTAGCGTGCTGACGCAGTCGCCCGGCGGCCTCATCGGACTGCCAATCACATTCGCCCACTACGCCCACCTTTTTGAAACGCCGCTTTACGTCGGCGTCGTCCTCGCGACGCTGCGCATCAGCCTTTGGACGGCCGGCGTCGCGACGCTGCTCGGTTTCCCCGTGGCGTTGGTGATCGTGCGCGGCCCCGCCGCCCTTGGCCGCTTCGTGACGCTGATCGTGGTGGCGCCGCTCGTCGTCAGCGTGGTCGTTCGGACATACGGATGGCAGCTGGTGTTGGCAAACGGCAAGGCCGGCGTGGCGAACTGGCTGCTGCACGCGGTCGGCTTCGGCCCGGCGACGCTGCACCTCATGTATTCCGAAACCGCCGTCGTGGTCGGCTCGTTGCACGTCTTCCTGCCCCTGATGGTGCTGCCCCTCGCGTCGGCGTTGGCCCGCATCGACCCGGCGCTGGAGGACGCCGCCCGGACCCTCGGCGCTTCGGCTTGGCGCGTGTTCTGGCGCATCACGGTGCCGCTGAGCATCCCCGGCCTTGCGGCCGGGTTGACCGTCGTATTCTCGCTGACGGCTGCGTCCTACGTGGTCCCGGCGGTCCTGGGCGGCAACCACGCGCAGATGCTCGGCAACCTCCTGGAACAGCAGGTGATGACGGTTTACGACTGGCCACTGTCCTCGGCGATCGCGACCGTGATGGTGGTGTTGACCTTCGCGGTAAACGGCGCGGCCGTGTTCCTTTTGGAGCGACGGCTCAGGTCACGCCGGCGCTCGTCGGCTGCCGCGTAGGTGGAAGCGCGGCTGTCCGGCGCCCCCGCCGTCTTCGCCTACGCCATGACCGCCGGGGTCGCGGTTTTCGTCCTCGCGCCGTTGCTGGTGGCGGTCACCATCTCCTTCTCCGACGCCCCGTTCGCGAGCTTCCCGCCGCACGGCTTCACGCTGGACTGGTACGGGCAGGTCCTGACCGATCCCGACTTCCTCGGTGCGGTCGCGTTGAGCATCGCCCTGGCGCTGGCAGCGACCGCGGCTTCCCTCGCGCTCGGCGTCCCCGCAGCCTTCGCCCTGGTACGCGCGGACCTGCCCGGCGCTTCCCTGCTCCAGAACGTGCTGCTATCGCCGCTGATCTTCCCCGCGCTGATCACCGGTTTGGCACTGCTGCAGTTCTATGCGGCGACGGACATGCGGCACGCGGCGCTCAACCTTTTCTTCGCGCACACGCTGGTGACGCTGCCCTACGCGGTGCGAACCGTGACCGCCAGCCTGCGGCTCGTGGACAGGTCGCTGGAGGAAGCGGCTCGCACGCTCGGCGCTGATCGCTGGCGCACTTTTCGCCGCGTCACCGTTCCCCAGATCGCGCCCGGCATCATGGCCGGGGCGCTG
Organism: uncultured Beijerinckiaceae bacterium; assembly: GCA_964243435.1. Taxonomy (GTDB): domain Bacteria; phylum Pseudomonadota; class Alphaproteobacteria; order Rhizobiales; family Beijerinckiaceae; genus RH-AL1. Next base: position 48,805 of record CAXTFM010000008.1, on the reverse strand, counting down.
TTCGCCTTCATGGTGTCGCTTGACAACTACCCGATCTCGATGTGGCTGGCGGACGGGAGCACGGTGCCGCTGCCGATCCTGGTGTTCCAAAACATGCAGCGCGTGTTCGACCCATCGATCGCCGCCATGGCCAGTCTGATGATCCTGGTCGGCGTCGCCGCCGTGATGGCGCTGGAGAGGCTGGTGGGACTTCGTCGGGCGATGAGCCTTTGATCGGGAACGCATGATGGATCATCCTTCGAGCCGCCGGCGCACCTTGGCCGGCATCGCGGCCGGCATCGGCGCCGGGCTCGCGGCGCCGATGGTCTTCGTCCGCAACGGGTGGGCCGCCGGCAAGTCGATCAACGTCGGCACCTACAGTGGGCCGCAGGGCGAGTTCATCCGCCGCAGCGTGATCCCGAAATTTCAGTCGGATTACGATTGCCGGGTTTATCAGACGGAGGGCGTGACGCTCGGGCAGATCGCCATCCTGCGCACGCAGAAGGCCCGTCCGACCTACAGCGTGATGTTCATGGACGATGTCGGCATTCCCATCGCCAAGGCGGAGGATCTGATCGTCCCTCTCCCGCGCGACAGGATGCCGAACCTCGCCAGGGCGATCCCGCGCTTCGTCCTGGACGGCGGATACGGCGTCGCCTTTGCGGTGTCGGTGGTCGCCCCATACTACAACACGCAGGCGGTCGACGGCATCGATAGCTGGGGCCGGCTCTGGGACCCGCAGTTCAAGGGTCGCTTCCTGCTGATCACGCCCAAGCAGACGCAAAGCATCCACCTGCTGGTCGCCGCCACGGCACTCTTCACGGGCAAGCCGTTCCGCGACGCCCAATACCTGGTCGACCAGGGTTGGGGGAAGATGGCGGCGTTGAAGCCCAACGTGCAGACTGTCTACGACAACAACGTCACGGGTGTTCTGCAGGTCGCGCAAGGGCAGGCCGACCTCGGCGGCCCCGACTTCGCCAAGACGGTGATGCCCTACGTGATGAAGAAGGCGCCCGTGGCGATGTCGGCGCCGAAAGAGGGCGTGTTCGGCGGCGTGAACGCCCTCGCCCTGGTGAAGAACGGCCCGGAGCCGGACCTCGCCGCCGCCTTCGCCGACCGCATGCTCGACCCCACCGTGCAGAAAGGGCTGGCCGAGGCGACCTTTGCCGCGCCAACCGTGCAGGGCGTGTCGTTGAACGCGGAAACCGCTGGAGTGGTGGCCTATCCGGAAGCGCGCATGGATACGTTGGGGCTCGTGACGCTCGACTGGTCCTTCCTCAACCCCAAGCGCGGTGCCCTGGTCGAGAGATACAATCAAGTCTTCGCGGCCTGACCCGTTGGACACGCACGCAGCCGACCTGTCGCTTTCCGGACTGACGAAGCGCTACGGGTCCACCGTCGCGGTGGACGGCGTGACCCTGCGCATCAAGGCCGGCGAGATGGTGGCGCTGCTGGGACCAAGCGGCTGCGGCAAGACTACGGTCCTGCGGATGATCGCCGGGCTGGTCGAGCCGAGCGGCGGCGACGTCCTGATCGGCGGACGTTCCGTCACCCGGTTGCCGGTGCACAAGCGCAACATCGGCATGCTGTTTCAAAACTACGCGCTGTTCCCCCACCTCAGCGTGGCGCAGAACGTGGCGTTCGGCCTCGAAATGCGCCGGTTGGCGCGGAGCGCGATCACCCAACGGGTCGAGGGGGCGCTGGCGCTGGTGCGGCTCGGCCACCTCGCGGAGCGTCTGCCCTCCGCGCTTTCCGGCGGGCAGCAGCAGCGCGTGGCGCTCGCCCGCGCGCTGGTCATCGAACCCTCCGTGCTGCTGCTGGACGAACCGCTGGGAGCCCTGGACAGGAGCCTTCGCGAAGGCATGCAGGTGGAACTGCGCGCGCTGCAGCGGCGCCTCGGCATCACCACGGTGATCGTGACGCATGACCAGGAAGAGGCGCTGACGCTGGCGGACCGCATCGTCGTGATGCGGTCCGGACGATTGGAGCAGGTCGGCACGCCGCAGGAAGTCTATGCCCGCCCGGTGTCGCGCTTCGTGGCCGGGTTCATCGGCGCAACCAACTTCCTGCCGGGAGAGGTGGCGGAATGCAGCGGCGGCACCACCCTTGTGGTCCTGAAGGGCGGGGCGCAGGTGACCCTGCCGGCGGCAAACGCCATCGGTGCCGTGCTGCTGGCCCTCCGGCCGGAGGCGATCAGCGTGCAACCGTTCGCCGCCGACGCCGGGCCCGCCCCGAACAGCACCCCGGCGACGGTCGAGCAGGTGATCTATCGTGGAGCCCTCACGCATATCCACCTGAGGCTCGACGGCGGCGATGACCTCCTGGCCTTCCACCAAAACCATGCCGGTGAGCGCGCACCTGTCGAGCTCACGCCGGGCGTACGGGTCCTGGCGCGCTGGACGCAGGACAACAACCACCTGGTCGATGACGCATGAACCGTCGACGCCGTCTCGGGCGATGTCGCGGAATGCTTCCCGACGTCGCTTTTCAACCGTGGGGGCGGTCGCTTGCCAAGGGCGCAACGACCATGGCGCTGGCGCGGCGAACGATCTGCATCGGCCGAAGCATGGTTCGCGTATGACCTCGGTCGACCAGGGGACTGATCGCGCGCCATGCCGCTGACCGCTCAACGCCTCGACAGGATCAAGGCCTCCGCCACCACCACGGTGCGTACCGTTTCGGCGCGTCTCGCCGCCGAAGGGCGCGACATCGTACGGGTTTCTGTGGGCGAGCCCGATTTCGACACGCCGGAAAACATCCGCGCCGCAGCGGTCAGGGCGATCCAGTCCGGGCAGACCCGTTACACGGAAGTCGCGGGCATCCCTGCCCTCCGGCAGGCCGCGGCCCGTTATTTCCAGCGCCAGCACGCGATCCCCTATGCGCCGGAGGAGATCATCGTCTCGACGGGCGGCAAACAGGTCATCTTCAACGTCCTTCTCGCCACCGTCGATCCCGGCGACGAGGCGATCATCCCCACGCCCTGCTGGGTCTCCTACCCGGAGATCGTGACCCTGGCGGAAGGACGGCCGGTGCTGGTGGCGACGAAGCGGGAGTGCGGCTTCCGCCTGACGGCTGCGCAACTCGAGGACGCGATCACCCCGCGGACGAAGTGGCTCATCCTGAACAATCCCTGCAATCCGACCGGGGCCGTGTACGACGAGGCCGCTCTGCGCCCACTGACCGAAGTCCTGCTGCGGCATCCGCACGTTTGGATCCTGACGGACGACATCTACGAACAGCTCACCTAGGACGGAGTGAGGGCTGCATCGGCGGCAGGGATCGAGCCGGGACTGCGCAACCGCACCATCACGATGAACGGCTGCTCCAAGGCTTGGGCGATGACGGGATGGCGCATCGGCTTCGCCGGCGCTCCAGTCCCGCTGATCCGCGCGATGGAGAAGTTGCAAGGACAAAGCACCACGAATGCCAGCAGCGTGTCGCAGGCAGCGGCCGTGGAGGCGCTCGACGGGCCGCAGGACAGCGTCGAGGCGATGCGCCTCACCTATGAAGGCCGGCGGAACATGGTGGTATCGATGCTCGACGGGGTGCCGGGCCTGGCCTGCTTCCGCCCGCAGGGTGCCTTCTACGTGTTCCCATCGATCGAGCGGTGTTTCGGGAGGACATCCGCAGGCGGGTACCCGGTCGCGACGGACGAGGATTTCGTTGCCGCCCTCCTGCTCGAGGAGGGTGTTGCCGTTGTGCAGGGATCGGCTTTCCTGTGCCCCGGCCATTTCCGTTTGAGCTATGCCGCAGCCGATGAGGTCCTGCAGCAGGCTTGCCACCGCATCCGGCGCTTCTGCAACGGCCTGCGATGAGGACCGCGCATCCTCGCAGATGCCAGCGCGTGCGCATCCAAACGGTCGCGTCGCTCCGGGATCCCGTGGGTGGCGAGTACCGCGCTGGGTTCCGCTCTACCTGATCGGTCCTCGCGCGGGCAGAAGTCGATGGTGGCGCGTCGCGGGTTTGCGGCTGAAGCGGCCGTTCCTGCAGTCGGTCCGCTCCTCGATCGCGGTGAGCTGTCGGCCAGCCGCCATCCGCCCAGGGGACCTCACGAACCGAAATCGCCGTCTTCTCCCATAGGCGCCGACAGGGGATGATCCTTTACAGTGCGAGCCGTTGTCCTGCGTAGGTGAGTGCGGCGGCATAGACGGGAATGCCGCTTTCATCTCTTACCATCACCGTCAAGGTCCAACGCTCGCCGCCGTGAACCTCTTCGTGGGCGATATCGGGCAGGAGATTTTGCGCCTGCTTGCAGGCTTCACTCAAATTCGCGAGTTCGACGCCTTCATCGTCGCTCTGGACCTTGCCGTCTGTATAGATGTCAAAGAAATACCTGGGCATGTGCGTCATTCTGACACACACCGTGACGAACTCCTAGGCCTTTGTTGCAGCGCACAACAGCGGCTTGCGCGGGTCACGGACGCACAAAAGCGCGATCGTCATGGCTCGCGGCGCGATCGCCATTCACCACGACGCTCAGCCGAGGTAAGGTTGAGCATGGGAAGGGTGGCCTAATCGTGCAAACCTTCTTGGCTAACGGTGGTCGCCCGCTGTATTCTATAGCTGCCGGTCATCTTGCCTGCCGCCTGGTACGCGCCCTGATCGTCAAGGTTGTTGCTGTTCGGCCCATAGGCTTGGCCCGTGATGCCGTCGTACTTGCCTGTACCATACTTGAAGGTGAATGTGATGGTAATAGCTTTGCTGGAAACGACGCCGGTCGTGTAGTCGGCATAAAGCACGTCGCCATCGGCATCCTTGAAGTTACAATAGCCTTTCGAGTCGATCGTCCGCTGAAGGCGATCGGTGAAACGGATGTTGGTGCAATGACCGGCCGTATTGTGCAGCAAGCCTTTACCCGCGTCATTGATCGTCGTGACGAGGTAGTTGTTCACGGTGAGGTCGCGCCCGCCGCCTAGGTCGCTCGGTGCCGCTGGCGTCGAGGTCGTGAAGGTGTAGGTGATCGAGAAGTTGCTGGCGGACGGGAACGCGTCGCCTGCGGAGGCAGCACACGCACCGAAAAACACCATCAACGCACTCAAGGCGGCGGGCACGGGTTTGATCATCGGGAAGTTCCTTCGCCGAGTAGGCTTTGTTCCAGCGGTCAGGCTTGAACTGCAATCACCGCTACCGGACCTTGCTGCTTGGGCTGATGCTCGGTTTCAAGACTAAACGGTAAAGCACCGCTGTGACAACTTCATGATTTCGGCACTCTGCTCACGATTGCATCAAGCTGCGCACCATGGACTTGCGCGCTATGCATCACGTTTCAACGCTGCTGCTTGCTCATCATCTCCGGCGTAGACCTCTCGACAACGTCCAGCATGTTTGGAGAACAGTGAAGGGCCGGTGCGTGGAACCGACGACACTGTGAAAATCGTCGCCCGTGACCTTGCAGCCGCCGGCGTCGGGTTCATCGCGAAAAGAAGGTGCCATCGAGAACGCGGCGGCCCTCGACCTGCGCGACCGGCCGGTGTCCCCGCATCCCAAACTCGTGACGGGGACCGGCCTCGCGCAGCATGAGACCGCGGTGGCGCAGGCCCGCCTCGACCTCGCGACGCATCATGTCGGCGAAGGACGCGACGGTGACCGACGCGCCCTCGCCCGTGCGAGGGCGCGATCTCCGCTACTTAGACGTCCGGCTCAACGAGGCTGAGGTGGATCCGACGGCCGGGACGGTGTCGTACGTGTCCAGGCTGGCGTCCACCGTGATTGGCAGAGGCATCACGACGCTTATAGCCGGTGGCGAGGTCGAGATCGTGATGATTACGTAGGGACCGCCTTGCCCGGTACGGACGCTTCCATTCTGCCGAGCGCCGGGATTGCCGCTTTCCCTTTTAAATCGCCTTGTCTCGCTCCGGCGGTGCGGCGCCTTCTCGCATTCAGCCGCGACAGTTGCGCGTACGACGATGGCGATGCGCCGGTTGTGCGACCCAGTCGAGCGCAGAGCATTGGCTTCTCGACGACGCGAGGGGCATCCGTAGATTCATCATGCGATTGGCAGCATGCCCGACACAAGCGAACCGGAACGCAGAATGACGCCATCAAGCGATCGGGTAGCACGAGCCCCGCGCATGGCACGATCGGCTCGTGACCGCGGTACCGAGCTCGAGAGGATGGTTGCGCGTTCGCCCGTACCGACGATCCTGCCTGCCACCGATCAACATCGAGCTAGGGCATGAACGCCGACACCGAACGCGCTCGCTGGATCGATGCCGACGCCAGCGCTTTTGCGGAAGGTGAAATCGTTGAGCGCGGCAGCTTTCCCTTGGGTCCCGAGATCGCCGACCAGCACGATACCCGGTCGACTATCGCCCCGCCTGCTTCGTCAACGACGTCTTTACGGCCGCAAGGGACTCGGTCCCATGCGCTCCCCATCGACCCGTGATCTTTTTCCATAACTCTGGCCTGGGCTCCGGCCGCGACGGCTTCTTTGACTCCGACATGGAGAATGCTCCCTTTGGCTTTCAACTGTGCAATCAGGATCGGCATGAAGGTTCTTGGCCCGCTTCAAGCGATTTTCCACTACGCCGCGAACTCATGATGCCGGTTGGCCGCGGGCCTGAGAACGGCAATCACCAGGACGACCGCAATGATGTTGATGGTCGTCGCCACCATCAGGACGATGCTCCAGCTACCGGTCAGCCGGACGGCAACGGCTCCGAGCGGGACCAGAAAAGCAGCGACGCCTTTCGATGTGTAAAGCAGTGCGGAGTTCGTCGTCGCAAATTTGGGTCCGAACAAGTCCGTGCACATGGCGGGAAACAGGCTGAAGATTTCGCCCCAGCAAAAGAAGATCATGCCGGTGAAGAAAATGAACGCGTATGGGCTTCTTCCCGTCATATTTAGAAGGAAGTAGCTGAGCGCACCCAACGAAAAGGCGAACGCCATGGTCTGCCAAAGGCCGGCGCGATCGGAGAGCCATCCGAACAGCGGCCGCGCGATCCCGTTCATCACGTTGGCGAACACGAGTGCGACCGAAAGCGCCGTGACCCCGAATGCGAGGGTCGCATTGGAAATGTGGAACGACGTCGCGATCGGTGCGAGGTAAGCGGTCGCAATCAAGCCGCCGGCACACATCAGGAGGTCCAGCACGTAGAGGACCCAGAACACGCGACTGCGTAGTACTTGTCGGCTCGTGAAGCTGTGGCTGGATTGTTGGACCTTGGCGACAACGCCCGTCGGCAGTTCGTGAGGGTGGGGATGGCGCACGAACTGCGCAGCGATCAGAACGATCGCGCCCTGGGCCAAGCCGAACCAAAAGAAGGCAGCGGAATAGCCGCTCGCGCCGATCACGGCTTGGATCGGGATGATGGTCAGCGCGGCTCCAGCTCCAAATCCTCCGGCGACGAGCCCGACAGCCAAGCCCCTGTTGTCTGAAAACCATTTTACCGCTGTTCCGACAGCGACGCAGTAAACGGCACCGGCTCCAAGGCCCGCGCAGGCGCCACCGACGTAGAGTGCGGCGAGCCCGGCTGCATAGGAGTCGATGATCCAACCGGCTGCAACCAAGATCCCGCCGCAGCCCATGACGAAGCGCGGACCGAACCGCGGTCCTATTTTGTCGGTGATCCAGCCGCTGAACGGAGTCCCCCACGTTTCCAAAGCTACAAAGATCGTGAAGCTGTATTGGATTGCGGAAACATCCCATCCATTCCTTTCGTGCAGGGGGATGACGAAGACCGACCATCCGTATTGGAAGTTCGCGATCATCACCATGCAAAGGACGCTCAAAAGCAGGTATCGCCACCGTCGGCGATCAATCGAGCCGGGCGTGGTTTGATTTTCGATTGCCGTCGGTAAGGGACCCTGCAATCTGCCAGTGTACTGCCCACCATCGCCAACCCTGTTAATCAATGTTTCGTTGTTTGATTCAGGCTTCAACATCCTACCCCTTCGCATCGAGCGTAATCGAGAGAGCGGGAGTTATCAGCCTGGACGACGCTTGACGGGGAACCCCATCCCTGTGCGGCCAAGCAGTGCTGGCAGTTTAGGTTCCGCAGCCAGGAGGACGCAGACACCCTTCGGAATACGCGGTCCCGCGACGAGCGACCTTGCCGACGGGAACTGCGTTGACAGCGTCCGTTGAAGTGGCGGGTGAAAGCGGCGCGTTTCATCCACGCTCCCGACGCGGCGGGTGGCCGGCGAGGAAGCCGCACTTCGGCCATCGCATCTGCGCCGTTCGGCTTCCCTCCACCTAACGAATTGATCAGGAGGCGTAAAAGCCTCACAGTCATGGCGATGAAGATTCTGGCGATCGATACCGCCCTGCCCGCGGTTTCCGCCTGCGTCCTGAGCGAAGGCGCGACGGCGGCCGAGTCGGCCGAATCGCTCGGCATGGAGCGCGGGCACGCCGAGGCGTTGATCCCGCTCATCGAGCGGGTCGTCGGCCGCGTCGCCGGCGGCTTCGCATCGCTTGACCGCGTCGCGGTCACCGTGGGTCCGGGCTCGTTCACCGGGCTCAGGGTCGGCATCGCCGCCGCGCGAGCGATCGCGCTGGCCTGCGCGGTCCCGGCCGTCGGCGTGTCGACCCTCGCCGCGCTGGCCGCTCCGCTCATTCTCGACGAGGCGGCGGGCACGGTGGTGGTCGCCATCGACGCGCGCCACGGCCACGTGTTCTTCGCCGCCTTCCGCCCGGACGGCGGCATCCTGCTAATGCCGCGCTTCGCCTCCAAGGAGGACGCGATCCGCGCCATCGGCGAGGGGCCGCTGCGCTTGGCCGGCTCCGGCGCACCGTTGCTCGCCATCGAGGCCTGGCATCGCGGGCTGACCGCCGAGATCATCGGCGACCGTGTCGCCCCCGACATCGCCTTCGTCGCCCGCCTCGGCCTCCTCGCCGACCCAGCCAGCGCGCCGCCGCGCCCGCTCTACCTCAAGGCGCCCGATGCCAAGCCGTCGGCGCCGCCGCCGCAGGACAACCCGCGGCCGACGCCCGAACCCGCATGACCGGCCATGTTCAACCCCTTCGTTAGGGAAGCGCCGCCGACCATCGCCCGCCTCGGCGCCGAACACAGCGAGGCGGCCTCCGCACTCCACGCGGAGTGCTTCACCTATGCTTGGCCGGCCGACGACCTGGAGGCCCTTTTGACCGCCCGTACCACCTATGCCGACGGCGCCTTCGGCCGGGGTGGCGACTTGCACGGCCTTATCCTGTCGCGCGTCGCCGCCGACGAGGCGGAAATCCTGACGATCGGGGTCGGGCCGCGCAAGCGCGGGCTCGGCATCGCCGGCCGGCTCATCGGCGCCAATGTGAAGCAGCTTCAGCTCGCCGGCGCCAGAACCTGGTTCCTGGAGGTCGAGGCGCAGAACGCGGCTGCCCTCGCTCTCTACGCGCGCTTCGGCTTCGCGCGCGTCGGCGAACGCAAGTCATATTACCGCAAGCCGGACGGCGAGGCGGCCACCGCCTACATCCTGCGGCGCAGCCTGCGCTGACGGGCGCGGCGCAGGAAAGGCGCGGCTTCTTTGCCTGCCCGGTTCTCTTGCGCATGAAAACAGCTTAGAACGATTGGAACAGGGCGCGCCCGCGCCACAGCAGGATCGATGACGCAACCGCTTCACACGACCGCCACAGCCGATGGTGCGCCCCGTCGCAGGGTCTTCATCAAGTCCTATGGCTGCCAGATGAACGTATACGACGCCCAGCGCATGGGCGACCTGCTGGCCGGCGACGGTTACGACGAGACCGCCCGCATCGACGACGCCGACCTCGTCATCCTCAACACCTGCCACATCCGCGAGCGCGCCACCGAGAAGATCTTCTCCGAACTCGGCAAGGTCCGGCTCCTCAAGGGCGAACGTCGGGCGGCGGGGCACGACACGACCCTGGTGGTCGCCGGCTGCGTGGCGCAAGCGGAGGGCGGCGAGATCATGCGCCGCGAAAAAGCGGTGGACGTCGTCGTCGGTCCGCAATCCTATCACCGCCTGCCCGAACTCGTCGCCGCCGCGCGCGCCGCTGCGACTGGACAGGCCGAGCGCGCCATCGCGACCGAGTTCGGCGACAAATTCGCCCGCCTGCCGATGCCGACGCGCCGGCAGGCGACCGCGCGCGGCCCGTCCGCCTTCCTCACCGTGCAGGAAGGCTGCGACAGGTTCTGCACCTTCTGCGTCGTGCCCTACACGCGCGGCGCCGAAACGTCGCGTCCGGTCGCGGCGATCGTCGCCGAAGCGGAGGCGCTGGCCGCAGCGGGCGTACGCGAGGTCACCCTGCTCGGGCAGAACGTCAACGGCTATCATGGGCTCGACGCGGGGGGGCGCAGCACCGGCCTCGCCGACCTGTGCCGCCGCCTCGCGGCCGTGCCCGGCCTCGCGCGGCTGCGTTACACCACGAGCCATCCCAACGACATGGACGACGACCTCGTCGCCGCCCACCGTGACCTACCCGCGCTGATGCCCTTCCTGCACCTGCCGGTGCAGTCCGGCTCGGACCGCGTGTTGAAGGCGATGAACCGTCGTCACACCGCCGGCCGCTACTTCGACCTGGTGGACAGGCTGCGCGCGGCGCGCGCCGACCTAGCGCTGTCGTCCGACTTTATCGTGGGCTTTCCCGGCGAAACCGACGCCGACTTTGCCGCAACGCTCGACCTCATCGCCCGCGTCGGCTTCGCGTCGAGCTTCTCGTTCAAGTATTCACCGCGCCCCGGCACGCCCGCGGCGGAGATGGCCGGACAGGTGCCCGAGGCTGCCAAGGCGGAGCGGCTGGCCGCGCTGCAGCACCTGTTGGAGGAGCAACGGCAGCGCTTCAACGCCGCAACCGTCGGCCGCACGCTCGACGTGCTGCTGGAGCGTACGGGTCGCCACCCCGGCCAGCTCACGGGCAAGACGCCCTACCTGCAACAGGTGCAGATGGACGGCCCGCCTACCCTCATTGGCACGCTTGCGCCCGTGACGATCGCCGCACGCGGCGCGAACTCGCTGTTTGGCACGCGCGTCGACGCCCGGATCGCCACGCCCGAAAGGATGTCCGCTTGAAAGCGCCGACCCGCACGGGCGGATCGCTCGCCCTGCCCGCCTCCGCCAACGCGACGATGCCGCGCGAAGTGACCGTGACCTTTCCCGACAACCGGTACGCCTCCGCCCTGTTCGGGCAGTACGACCAGAACATCGCCCGCATCGAGCGCGCGCTCGGCGTCGTCGCCCACGCGCTTGGCAACCAGGTCGCGATCAAGGGGCCGCCCGAGGCCTGCGAGCGGACGCGCCACGTGCTCCAGCTCCTTTACGACCGGGTCAAGGGCGGGCAAGTCCTCACCATGGGTGACATCGACGGCGCCATCCAGGAGGGCATGCTGCAAGGCGTGCTGTTCCCCGCCGCGGCGGCCGACGCGAGCGGCGACAAGACGCCCTTCGACATCGTCGCCACGCGCCGGCGCGGCCCGGTACGTGCCCGCAACGTCGCGCAGAACGTGTACCTGCGCGCGCTGAAGCGCTACGAGCTGGTCTTCGCCGAGGGACCGGCCGGCACCGGCAAGACCTGGCTCGCCGTGGGCCACGCCGTGTCGTTGCTCGAACAGGGCGTGGTGGAGCGCCTTATCCTGTCGCGCCCGGCGGTCGAGGCCGGCGAGCGGCTCGGCTTCCTTCCCGGCGACATGCGAGACAAGGTCGACCCTTACCTGCGCCCGATCTTCGACGCCCTCAACGACTTCATGGACCCCCGCCTCGTCGAGCGCGGGTTGCAGACGGGCATGATCGAGGTGGCGCCGCTCGCCTTCATGCGCGGGCGAACCCTGTCCAACGCCTGCGTGTTGCTCGACGAGGCGCAGAACGCCGCTTCCACCCAGATGAAGATGTTCTTGACGCGCCTCGGCGAGAACTCGCGCATGATCGTCACCGGCGATCCCACGCAGATCGACCTGCCCCACGGCCAGCGCTCCGGCCTCGCCGAGGCGGTGTCGCTGTTGTCGGGCCTGGAGGGCATCGGCCACGTGCAGTTCCGCGAGGCGGACGTGGTGCGCCACGACCTCGTGCGCCGCATCGTCGGCGCCTACGAGGGCGCGCAGCGCCGGGCGCAGGAACGGGCGCACGACATGGCTGCGGGAGGTGGAAGCAAAAGCTGACATGCCCCTTACCATCGATCTCGCGATCGACGACGACAGTTGGGTGACCGACGTTGCGGCTCCTGCCGCGCTCCAGGCGCTCGCCGAGCGAGCGGTCGCCGCGGCGCTCCGGCAAGTCGACCGCGCGGAAGTCACCGTACCGAACGGCGCCGACGTCAGCCTCGTGCTCTGCGACGATGCCTTCATCCAGGGCCTCAACCGGCAATGGCGCGGCATCGACGCGCCGACCAACGTGTTGTCGTTTCCGTCCGCCGCGCCGGTTCGAGCGACGACGCTCGGCGATATCGTGGTCGCCTACGAAACGGTCGCGCGCGAAGCGGCCGAGCGCGGCACGACCCGCGCCGACCACCTCACCCATCTCGTCGTTCACGGGTTGCTGCACCTTCTCGGCCTCGACCACGAGGCGGAGGAGGAGGCCGAGCGCATGGAGGCGCTGGAGGTCCGCGCCTTGGCCGCCCTCGGCATCGCCTCGCCCTATGACGAGGCGCAGCCGATGGCGGCGGTCGAGGTCGCACGGTGAGCGACGGCGCACTCCATCGCGTCGCGGCCGACGAGAACGTCAAGCCGCGGCTCGTCGACCGACTGCGCGCCCTGTTCGGGCTCGGCGGCGCGTCGGTGCGCGACGACATCCAGGACGCGCTGGAGGACACCGCCGCGCAGACCGACTTCTCGGCGCAAGAGCGCACGATGATGAAGAACGTCCTCGCGCTGCACGAACTCGGGGTCGTCGATGTGATGGTGCCGCGCGCCGACATCGTCGCGGTCGGGCTCAACCAGACGTTGTCGGAGGTGTTGGCGATGTTCCGCACCGCCGGCCATTCGCGCCTGCCGGTCTATGGCGCGACGCTGGACGATCCGCGCGGCATGATCCATGTGCGCGACCTCATCGACCACATCGCCAGCGCGGAGGAGCCGATGGGGCAGGACGAGATCGCGAAGGTCGACTCCGCCAAGTCCGACGCCGGCGTGCCGATGGACGGGTCCACCCCCGACAAGCTGGCGCCGGAGAAGATGGTGCGCCGGCTCGGCGCGCTGGACCTGACGCAGCCCCTGTCGGCGGCGAAGATCCTGCGCCCGGTGCTGTTCGTGCCGCCCTCCATGCCGGCGCTCGACCTGTTGGTGAAGATGCAGGCGACGCGCACCCACATGGCACTCGTCATCGACGAGTACGGCGGCACCGAGGGCCTCGCCTCCATCGAGGACATCGTGGAGATGATCGTCGGCGACATCGAGGACGAGCATGACGACGCGGAGGAGCCCAAGATCGAAGCGGACGGCAAGGGCAGCTTCTTCGTCGACGCCCGCGCCGGGCTCGACGACCTGTCGGCGGCACTTGGCACCGACCTCGAAGGCTTGAGCGACGCGGAAGACGTCGAAACGGCGGGCGGCCTCGTCACCGCGCTCGCCGGCCACGTGCCTGTGCGCGGCGAGATCGTCGTGGAGGGCGGTTTCGAGTTCGAAGTGCTCGACGCCGACCCGCGACGGATCAAACGGTTAAAGGTGTACCGGCAGCCGGCGACCGATGGAGCGGCAGACGCGGCGTGACACTCGGATGCATCAAGTCTCCTCGGCGTCACGGTTCTTCCCATCCCATTTAGCCTTCGTGCTTCTGGCCTTCGTGGGATCGGTGATCTTTGTTTTAGAACCGGCCTTCTTTGCACCCGTTGCCGCATCATCGGAAGCCTCTGCCCTCTTTGTTCGGGGTTTCGCCGCAGGACGCGGTAGCTTCTGGTAGGGCGTGCCCCCGTCCGCGAGGTAGGCTAAGCGCTTCCTGAGCCAGTCGGGCGTTGCAGAGCGCAAGTCGGGATTGTCCTTGTCGGCAGCTTTGACCGCCTTGCCCAAGACGGCGGCAGGCACGGCGTCGAGGAGCAGGTCGAAGTCGCGCTTCCCAACGAGCTGGTTCAGCTTGCCAAGGAAGACGACATCTGACGGTTTCGTCCTGATCTCATCGACAACTACTTTGATGATGATGGCTGGCAGGGCGCGGTGAGCCTGGGGAAACATGTCCTGCGCATCCAATACGACTCGTAGCAGCGAGTTTGTATTGGGCAGCGTACTCATTGCAGAGTCCTTCTAACTTCGGCAGCAAGATCGCCCAGCAGCAGGTTGATGTCGGCGCCGTACTTCGCGTGCAGGGTAGGAACGGTCGAGTTTACCAAGCCGCTCGCCAGCTTCGCGGACATTGGGATACGCGTTTCCATGAGGTCAAAATAGGAGTCGGGCTGGGCGGCAGCAGCGGTGATTTCCGCGATAGTCTGTTTGTGCTGTACCAGGGTGCTCTGCACGCGCGTGAGAAGGACGGCGGGGCGACGCTTCGCTCGCTTGGTCCCACCTCCGTTGATAACGTCGCAAAACGATTGAAGACCGTAGCCAGAGATCTTGTCAGGTATCGTTGGGACGATCTGAAGGTCGGCCGCTGCCAAAGCAACTTCCGTGATCGGCGAAATGCCCGGTGGGCAGTCGAAGATGATGAAATCGTAATCTGCCCGAAGCGGTTCGACGTCGCATTCGAACATGGCAGCTAGACGATCGTTGATCTCATCCATTGAAAGTCTGCGCTTCGTCAGCGTGTAGATCAGTTCGCGCTCCAGAAGGCGCAGGTACAAACCACTCGGAAGAAGTGCGAGATAGATCGGCTCACTGGCAAGCGTCGCGTTTGAAAGGTTTGTCCGAATTTTCCTTCGCAGATCGCTCGGTTGCTTGCTGATCAATCGCAAGGAAAGGTGGGCGTCGATCGTGCGTCCTTTCTCAATCATGTCGGCGAGAAGTTCGTCGCCGGCGATGCAGATAGACGCGCTCGCCTGTGGATCCAGATCGATGACCAGCACCTTGCAGTCCGGGTCGAGCGAGGCGAACGTTTCTGCCAAGCTCACCACCGTGGTGGTCTTCCCCACCCCGCCCTTCATGTTGGCGACAGCGATGAACTTGCCGTTCCGCTTGCGCCCGCTGCTCACGCCGTGCCCCCGATCACCCGGAGAAGTTCCGTCTTCTGCCCGTCCGAAAGTTTCGTTTCAAGGAAGCCGTCGACGATCGACGCGAGCGTCGGCTTGCGGCGCGGGTCGACGATCACCTCGCAACCATCCGGTCCGGCCGCCTGCTCGGGCGTCTTCATCCGGATCAGGCCGATACCGTGGTGTTCGCAATGCCGGGTGATGTCCTGCAGCATCGCCTCGTACTTGGAGCCGATCGGCAGATGCCAGACGAAATGCCCGAAATGGGTGAACCGGGTCTGCGCCAAAGCCTCGTGGATCGCGAGCACGTTGCCGCCGGTTTCCGTCTTCAGCTCAAAGGAATGGAGATCGACCTGCGCACCGGGCATGAGCTTGAAGCGCATGGCGCTGACGAGGATGAAGTCCGGGCGCGCCCACTTGCCCTTCTGCCCGCCCATCACGGAAGTGTCCTGCACGACGCAGGCGCCCTGCGCCGGAAGGTCGAGCGATTTGCGGAACGGGCCTTCGAGGAAGAGCCGCAGCGGCTCCATCAGGCTTGCTTCCGACCATTCGGACTGCGGTTGCGTGGGCGGCGCGACCTTCGCCGTTTCGGGTTTGGTGAGAAAGGTCTGGCCGCCCTGCCCGCGAAGCCGACCGACCCTGCCCTGCGCGATCAGGGCATCGCGGGCGGCGAAGAACAGGTCTTCGCCGATCGGCTGCTCGAGCCGCCGCGCCAGCATGACCCGCATCACGCGGTTGAGGAGCGGTGTGCCATCCTCCGGCAGCATGTCGAGGATGGTGGCTTTGAGATCGTGAAACGTCATGGCGCGATCAGCGGCGTCACCGTTCCATTGAAGCAAGGTCCGCGAACCAGGCTTTAGTAGGAACAAGCAAGCACACGCGCAAGTCACAACGCTCCTTGCCTACAACCGTCCCGGGGCAATCCACCGCCAGCGCGCGACCGAGCGCGTCGGCCATCGCCGAGGCCGCATGCTCCCTCGGATCTCCGCCCTGCATCTTTGAAAGAGGACGCCTTGCGCCAGGTGCCGCGCCGGGCGAAAACGAACGCGTCGAGGAAGTGCAGGGCGGCTCATGTTTGATTTGAAAGGCACGTCGAACGGGCTCGACGCCTATCTGGCCCTGGCTGTCGCCACCGACGCGAGCCTTGCGCCGGTCGCGGCGGTGATGCGGGCGGTGGCCGGCGCCGCCGCGCAGGTGGCGCAGCAGATTGCGCTCGGCCCGCTCGCCCCCGACGCCCTGCCGGAAGCGGGCGGCGCCAATGCCGGCGGCGACGTGCAGAAGGCGCTCGACCTCCTGACCGACAGGGTGTTCACCGAGGCGCTGGCGGCGGCACCCGTCGCGGTGTTGGTGTCCGAAGAACTCGACGAACCCAAGCGCCTCAACGCCGGGGCGCCGCTCGTCGTCGCCATCGATCCGCTCGACGGCTCCTCCAACATCGACGTCAACGTGTCGGTCGGCACCATCTTCTCCGTCCTCCCGGCCCTGCCCGGCGCGGTCGACGACGCCGCGCACTTCATGCAGCCGGGACGCAGCCAACGCGGCGCCGGCTTCGTCGTCTACGGCCCGCAAACGCTGTTCGTGCTGTCCGTCGGCGGGCCGACCGCCGCCTTCATCCTCGATCCGCGCACCGGCCTGTTCGCCACGTTGAAGGAGAGCATGACGATCGCGCCCGACAGCCACGAGTACGCGATCAACGCATCGAACTACCGGCACTGGACCCCGGCGATCCGTTCGTTCATCGACCACGCGATGGAGGGCGAGGCGGGGCCGCTGTCGCGCAACCACAACATGCGCTGGGTCGCCTCCATGGTCGCCGACGCCTACCGCATCTTCTCGCGCGGCGGCGTGTTCCTTTACCCCGGGGACGCGCGCAAGGGCTACGAACTCGGCCGCCTGCGCCTGCTCTACGAGGTCAGTCCGCTGGCCTTCCTCGTCGAGCACGCCGGCGGCAAGGCGACTGACGGCGCGCAGCGCATCCTCGACATCGTGCCAAGCCACGTCCACCAGCGCTCGCCCCTGGTGTTCGGCTCGGCGGAGGTGGTCGACACGATCGGCCGCTACCACGCCGAACCGGCCGTCGACCCGGTGCGCTGATCGCCGGTCGACGGGTTCGTCGCGGATGACGCCACCGGCGTGTTCAATGGAAACCTGTAGCGCAGCACATCGGCGTCGTAGTCCCGCTTGAACGCGTGAGCAGGGCTTCCTCCGCTTTTGCGGCCGGCCGCGCCGAAATCTCGGCAAACGGGCGCTTCACGTTGGGCAACGCCCTAAAGCCATCCTCGCCGAGCGCGCGCGGGATCATGCGCGTCCAGCCCCACATCGCCATGTCGACGCTCGTGTAGGCGTCACCGAGGATGAAACGTCGGTCGGCGAGGCGCTTGTCCAGGATGCGGTCGTGCCGTTCGACTTCGCGGGTGTAGCGGTTGACGGCGCAGTCATTCGGCTTTGGCGCGAACAGGCGGAAATGCACGGCCTGCCCGGAATAGGGACCGATGTCCGTCGCCACGAACATCAACCATGACAGCAACTCGCTGCGCCCGGCTGCGCCGCCCGCGGGCAGAAACCAGCCGGTCCATTCCGCTCGGTGGAGCAGGATGGCGTTGGAGTCGAACGCGGTGGCGTCGTCGTCGGTGATCGCGGGAAGCTTGTCATTGGCGTTGATCGCGAGAAAGGCGGGGGCGAACTGCACGCCCTTCAGCGTGTCGATGGGGTACGCCTCGTAGGGCAAACCCGCTTCTTCGAGCAGAAGCGCCACCTTCATCGGGCTCGGACCCGTCTTGTAAAAGAACCGGATCATGGAACCTCGACTTGTGAGGGGTGCAAAGCGGGTGTCGCCTTCGGTGCGGTGGATCTCGGAACAGGCGTCACTCGTTCGTCGCGAGTTCACCGATTGTTTCACGTCGTCGTCGCGTCGCCGGAACGGCGGCAGCGGGCGCGCGAAGGTGACATCGCGGTCGACGCGAGGAGGCCGACATGTCCAACGATCGCGAGTTCGAACTCAAGTTCGCGCTCGATCCGGGAAGCGCCGACGAATTGCTTCAGCATCCGCGGCTGCGTGAGGCCGCGCGGGAGCGGCAACCCACGCGTACGGTGTCGACCTACTTCGATACGCTCGACGGGGTGCTGCGCAGCAAGCGCGTGTCCCTGCGCGTTCGCCGGTCCGGCGCGCGCACCGTCCAGACCTTGAAGCATGCCGGCCGGTCGATGGTCGACCGCGACGAGTGGGAGCACGAGGGCGGCGGCCCGCGACCGGACCTTTCCTGGTTGCAAGCGACGCCGCTCGGCGACCTGTTTGGCGGCGCGACGCGCATCGGCCCGCTGGAGGCGCGCTTCTCCGTCGACGTGTCGCGCACTACCCTGCCGCTGAGCAGCGGCACCACGGCGATCGAGGGCGCGCTCGATCGCGGCGTCATCGAGGCGGACGGCCGCTCGCTCAAGGTCAGCGAATTCGAACTCGAATTGAAGAAGGGACGGGACAGGGTCGTCGTCGATCTCGCGCGGGAGATCGCCCGCGACCTGCCCCTCGTGCTCAGCCTGTCGACCAAGGCCGAGCGCGGCTACGCTGTCGCCGACGGCACGTGGGACCGGCCGCCGCCGGATTTGACGCTCGACCTTTCTACGGCGCGAACGCTGCGGGAGGTGTTCACGTCGGTGATGGAAGCGTGCCTGCACTTCCTCTGCCGCAATGCCGCGTTGATCGGCCCCGTCGGCGCGATCGGCTCGGGGGACGAGGTGGCGGTACACAAGACGCGCATCGCGCTGCGCCACCTGCGTGCCGCGCTCGCCCTGTTCCGCCCGATGCTTCGGCGCAAGGGAGTGAGGGCGCTCGATGCCGAGGTGAGGTGGATGTCCGACCGGCTCGGCGCCGCGCGCGATGCCGACGTGTTTCAGCGTGCCGCATTCGACGGGGCGGCTAGGTCGCCGGCGCTCGCCGCCTTGATGCAGGATTGGCGGGCGCAGGCCCACGAAGCGCTTCGCACGGCGCTGGCCTCGTCACGCTGGCGCCTCCTGCTCATCGATCTCCTCGCCTTCTCCATGGACGGGGTACGACGCACGCGGCGCGGCGCACCCGCCGGCCGCTTCGTACGACGACGGCTCGCCGCCCATCGCGCCAAGCTTGCACGGCGGGCACGAGGCTGGTCGACGATGCCGCACGGTGCCGTGCACCGCTTGCGCAAGGACGCGAAGATGCTGCGTTACGCATTCGATCTGTTCGCAACGGTGCCCAAACTCGGCGCGCGGCGGCGGCCGGTGCGCAAGCTTGGCAGGGCGCTGCACGCCATGCAGCAGGCGCTCGGCACCGTGCACGACGCGGTCGCCTTGCGCGAGCACCTGGGCGAGGTGGTGCTGCGCCGCGATGCGCCACCGGGAATGGCCGCCGACGCATGGCGCGAGGCGCGCGCCGAGGCGGTGCGGCTCGCCGGGGCGACGGCGCAGGACAACAAGGCCCTGGGCGATGCGCGCAGGGCGGCCCAGCGCGTGCGGCACACCTCGGCGTTCTGAACGGCGCGACGTACCGGCCCGCGCCCTCGACAGCGCGGGCCGGCTCGGGTATAGGCCGCCTTCAAATTAAAACAGCGTCCCGAAACGCTCGCCTGCGGCTAGATCCAAGGGCGGAACGGCCAGGATCACCCCATGAACGTCATTCAAGAACTCGAGGCCGCGCAGGTCGCGAAACTCGCCGCCGTCCGCGCCGTGCCGGAATTCCAGCCCGGCGACACCGTGATCGTCAACGTCAAGGTCAAGGAAGGCGAGCGCACCCGCGTGCAGGCCTATGAGGGCGTGTGCATCGCCCGCAGCGGCGGCGGCATCAACGAGTCCTTCACCGTCCGCAAGATTTCCTATGGCGAGGGCGTCGAGCGCGTTTTCCCGATCTACTCTCCCAACATCGATTCGATCCGCGTCATCCGCCGTGGCCGGGTGCGCCGCGCCAAGCTGTATTACCTGCGTGACCGCCGCGGCAAGTCGGCCCGCATCGCCGAGAGGCTGGAAACACCGGCGGCGAAGGCCGCGCGCGAGGCGGCGAAGAAGCAGGCCAAGGCGGATGCCAAGTCGGCGCAGGTGAAGTCGACCGGCAAGGCCCCGGACAAGGGTGGCAGCAAGGCCAAGCCGGCGGCCAAGTAGCATCGGCTGCCCCGCCGGCGCGGGTATCAGAACTCGATGCCGCGCTGCGCCTTCACGCCGGCTGCGAAATGATGTTTCACGGGCGTCATCTCCGTCACCAGATCGGCCGCCTCGACCAGCGCCGGCTTGGCGTTGCGCCCGGTCGCGACGACGTGCAGGTCGTGACGCCGGGCGGCGAGGCGCGCCACCACGGCGTCGAGCGACAGGTAGTCGTAACGCAGCGCGATGTTGATCTCGTCGAGGACGACGAGGCGGATCGCGGGATCGTCCATCAAGGCTTCCGCCTTCGCCCAGGCGCGCTCCGCCGCGGCGACATCGCGCGCGCGATCCTGCGTTTCCCAAGTGAAGCCCTCGCCCATGGTATGCCACGCGACGAGGTCGTCGAAGCGCGCCAGCGCGTGCTTCTCCCCCGTGTCCCACGCGCCCTTGATGAACTGCACGATACCGACGCGCCATCCGTAGCCGAGCGCGCGCAGCACCAGCCCCATGGCGGCGGTGGTCTTGCCCTTGCCGGGGCCGGTGTGAACGATCAGCAGGCCCTTCTCCTCGACCGTCTTCGTTGCGACCTCGGCATCCTGCACGGCCTTGCGCGCCGCCATCTTGTGCCGATGGCGCGCCGCGGCGTCCTCCTCGTCCACTCGCGTGCTCTCCTGCCCTGTCGCACGGTTGGACAACGCCGCGCCCGTTTCGGGCAAGGGGCCGCGCGCGTCCTCCCTTGTCAAGCCGCGGCGGCCGGTCGCGCAGCGACGCGGTCCGGCTAATGCAGGCTCTCGCCGATCGGGTGATCCTGTCGGAGGGCTGGACGCGTCGCCTCGTGGCCCTCGCTGCCGGCGCCGTCGGGGCGCTGGCGCTGGCGCCGTTGAATGCCGGGCCGGCCCTCGTCGTGACCATGAGCGTTGCGGTCTGGCTGCTCGACGGCGCGCCCGGGGGCGGCGCGGGCTGGCTTGATCGCCGCGCGCTACGCGCGGCCTTCGGCGCGGGCTGGTGGCTCGGCTTCGGCTATTTCGTCGCCGGTTTCTGGTGGCTCGGCGCGGCGTTCGTCATCGACCCGGAGTTCACCTGGCTGCTCCCCGTCGGCGTGCTGGGCATGCCGGCCGCGCTCGCCCTGTTCCCCGCCGCCGGTCTCGCGCTCGCGCGCCTGCTGTGGGTTCCCGGGCCGGGCCGCGTCCTCGCGCTGGCGCTCGGCCTCGGCGTCAGCGAGTGGGCGCGTGGGCACCTGTTCACCGGCTTCCCCTGGAACAGCTTCGGCATGGGGCTCGGCGGCACGCTGGTCACGGCGCAGGCGGCCGCGCTCGTCGGGCTCGACGGGCTGACCTTCCTCACCGTGGCGCTGTGCGCGGCGCCCGCCACCCTCTTCGACGGACGGACGGGCGTCGGGCGTTTCGCACCGACCGCGCTCGCTCTCGCCGTCACCGCGGCGATTGCGGCCAGCGGCGGCATGCGGCTGCTTGCGGCCACGCCGACGTTCGTGCCGCGGGTGATCGTCCGCATCATGCAGCCCGGCTTGCGGCCCGACGCGGACTTCTCCTTCGAGAACAGGCACGAGATCGTGTCGCGCTACCTCGAGCTGTCCAGACAGGATGACGTGGCGAAGCACATCGGCTTGGCGGACGTCACCATGCTGGTGTGGCCAGAGTCCGCCTTCCCCTTCATCCTGGCGCGGGATGCGGAGGAACTGGCGCGGATCGGCGCCGCACTGCCGGCGACGACAACGCTGGTGACGGGCGCTGCCCGCGAGGACGACCACGCACCATCGAAGGAGCGCTCGGCGCACAGCGAGTTCTTCAATACGATCAGCGTCATCGCGCCGGGCGGCGACATCGTCGCCAGCTACGACAAAATCCATCTCGTTCCCTTCGGCGAGTACCTGCCCTTCAACGCGCTGCTTCGCCGATTGGGACTGCGCAACTTCGTGCCCGTGCCGGGCGGCTTCGAGCCGGGCCGGGTACGCCGGCCGTTGCCGGTGCGCGGCATGCCCCTCGCCTCGCCGCTGATCTGCTACGAGGCGATCTTCCCCGGCGAGGCAGTGCCGCGCGGCGACACCGTCACCCGTCCGAGCTATCTGCTCAATGTGACCAATGACGGGTGGTTCGGACTGACCAGCGGTCCCTCGCAGCACTTCGCGCAGGCGCGGCTACGCTCAATCGAGGAAGGCCTGCCCATGGTGCGAGGTGCCGCAACGGGCGTTTCAGCCGTCATCGACCCGGTCGGACGCGTCATCGCGTCCCTTCCGCTCGGGGCGAGCGGCATTCTCGACGCCGGCTTGCCGGAACCACGTCCCGCCCCGCCCTTCGCGCGTTTCGGCAACTGGCCCCTGCTGGTCGCATGGTGTGCGACGCTGCTGTTCTTGAAAAGCCGGCGCGCGTCGGTTCGGTCAATTGTGTAACAACCGATGAGGTGAAAGGAACTTTCTCCAACGCAGTGGAAAATCGAGTTGCTTTCCCGAGGTAATTTCTTTTGAAGGCGTTTGACTCATGTGCGCGCGACGAAGCGTGGAGCAAGGACTGGCGGCCGTGGCGAAGACACCCGACCCGATAGACAAGCATGTCGGAAGCCGCGTGCGGATGCGTCGTGTCCTTTTGGGGATGAGCCAGGAGAAGCTCGGCGAAGCCCTCAACCTCACCTTCCAGCAAGTGCAGAAATACGAGAAGGGCACCAACAGGATCGGCGCGAGTCGCCTGCAGCAAATTTCGCAGACCTTAAACGTGCCGCCCGCCTATTTCTTCGACGGCGCGCCTACCCCCGAGCACGCGGCTGACGTCAACCACGGGCACTCCGCGTTGGAGGAAGCGGGTTCGGTTTACGTGGTCGACTTCCTATCCACCACCGAAGGTCTCCACCTGAATCGCGCCTTCGCCCGCATTCGCGATATCAAGGTCCGCAAGCGCATCGTCGACCTCGTCGTCGCCCTCGCCGCAGCGGAGCCCGCCGACGAGCCTGCGAGCCGGTGACCCGTCGCGTCGTTGGTCGTCAGGGTCGGCCCTAGCGCCATTTCCCCGCCCGCCAGTTTGTCCTAGAACGCCGACGGCGGGTCGCCGGAGCGGCCGGCGGGAGACGCTTGTGCTGGTGACGGACACGGCAGACTTGAATCGACTGCTTCTGGCGGTCGCTGCGCGCGATGCCGTCGCCTTTCGCCAGCTCTACGAGCTGACGTCCGCGAAACTCCTCGGTGTCGTTCTCCGTATCATGAAAAGCCGACCCGCCGCGGAAGAGGTCCTGCAGGACGTGTTTCTACGTATTTGGCTGAACGCGGACCGCTTTTCACCCGAAACGGCGCCCGCTCGGGTTTGGCTGAACGCCGTCGCCCGCAATCGCGCCATCGACGTGTTGCGGCAGAGGGGACCGATAATGGCGGCTGAAGCCGGCGACGTCGATTGGTACGAGCAAATCGCCGAAGATCGCGACCGCGAGGGTGACATCATCGATGCCGCGAGCCTGCGCCGCTGCCTGGGGCAGCTCGACCCGCAAACGCGCGGCTGCGTCCTCCTCGCCTATTACGAGGGGTTCTCCCGCGAGGAACTCGCGCAGCGCTACGGCCGGCCAGTCAATACGATCAAGACGTGGCTACACCGTTCCCTCGCCGTTCTGCGCGAGTGCCTCGACGGGGCTGGCGCATGACCGGCCCCGAGGATCTCGACCTGCTGGCGGCCGAGTACGTGATCGGCACGCTGGACACGGAGGAGCGCACCGCGTTCGCGGCGCGGTTGCGCAACGACGACGAAGCGGGCCGCGCGGTCACCGCATGGGAACGACGGCTTGCCGCCATGGCGTTGCGTGCCGACCCAGTCGTGCCCTCGCCCGACCTTTGGGTGCGCATCGAGCGCGACCTGCGCCGCGGAGACGGAAAGCCGTTACCGTTTAGGGTCATCGAGGGTGGGCGGCGCAGCGAGCGCGGCGGCGCTGCCGTGACGGATGAGCGGCGGTCGCGCGACAGGTGGCGCAGGGCGGCGCTCGCCGCCAGCTCGGTCGCCGCCCTGCTTCTCGCCTACATCGTGGTGCGGGAAACGACGGCGCCGCCCGATGCCGTCTTCGTCGCCGCCGTCACCCGCGGCGGTGACAGGCCCGCGCTGCTCGTCCGCTTCGACGCGCGCACGCGCCAAGTGCTGGTACATCCGCTTGCGGCCGAAACACCGGCCGGTCGCAGCCTGGAGCTTTGGTATATCGGCGATGGCGCGGCGCCCCGCTCGATGGGCGTCGTGCGCTCCACGCCGGCGAGGCTGACCGCGCCGGAAGGCACCACGCCCGGCGCGACCACCGTTTTCGCCGTATCGGTCGAGCCACCGGGTGGATCGACGACCGGCAGCCCGACCGGGCCGGTCGTGTATTCCGGCCAGCTCGTGGTGGATTGAACACGCGTCGCCTTGCCGTCGCCCGATCGGCACGGCACAGTTCCAGTACAGATGTCCCCTCGCAAAATCGCTTCCACCGCTTTTCTCGCGACCCGGACCGGCGGTGCCGCCGAGTCCGATCCGCAGGTCGGCAACCTGCGCGAAACCACCGTGGGCGAGCTGTCGGGCGCGCTGAAACGCACGATCGAGGACCGCTTCGGCCTTGTCCGGGTGCGCGGTGAGGTGTCGAACTACCGTGGACCGCACTCCTCCGGGCACGCCTACTTCTCCTTGAAGGACGATACAGCGCGCATCGACGCGGTGATCTGGAGGACGGCTTTCGCCCGTCTGAAGACGAAGCCGCAGGAAGGGCTCGACGTAATCGCGACGGGCCGCGTCACCACCTTCCCCGGCAAGTCCAGCTACCAGATCGTCATCGACACGCTGGAACCCGCCGGGGTCGGCGCGCTGATGGCGTTGCTCGACCAGCGGCGGAGGGCGCTCGCCGCCGAAGGCTTGTTCGACGTCGCGCGCAAGCGCGCCCTGCCCTTCCTGCCTCGCCGCGTCGGCGTGGTCACCTCGCCGACCGGCGCGGTGATCCGCGACATCCTGCACCGCATCGCCGACCGCTTCCCACGCGACGTCATGGTGTGGCCGGTGCGGGTCCAGGGCGAGACGGCGGCGGACGAGGTCGCGGCGGCGATCGCCGGTTTCAATGCTCTTTCCCTCGATGTACCGCCGGGCGAGGCCGCGATGCCGCTGCGACCCGACGTCCTGATCGTCGCGCGCGGCGGCGGCTCGCTCGAAGACCTGTGGGCGTTCAACGAGGAAATCGTGGTGCGGGCGGCAGCCGCATCGACGATCCCCCTCATCTCCGCCATCGGGCATGAAACCGACACGACGTTGCTCGACCACGTCGCGGACTTGCGTGCGCCGACGCCGTCGGGCGCCGCCGAGAAGGCGGTGCCCGTGCGCTCCGACCTGCTCGCAGATGTCGACGACGTGGCGCGGCGTCTCGGCGCCGCAATGGTTCGCCTGGGCGAGCGCCGACGCGCCGACCTCCGCGCGCTGGCGCGCGTGCTCCCGACCGGCGACAGCCTCGTCGCCCTGCCGCGGCAGCTGTTGGACCGCGCCGAGGGGCGGATCGCGGCGGCGGGGGCGAGCGGCCTGCACCGCCGCTACCTCGACCTGTCGCGTTTTGCCACGCGGCTGTCCCACCACGCGCCGCGAACGCGGTTGGCGCGCAACATCCAGCAGCTCGCGACATTTGAGCAGCGCTTGCGCGTTTGCCGTGACCGCGCCGGCGAGCGACGCGTCCGGCAGCTCGCGCAGAATGAACAGCGTCTGGCGAGCGCGCGCCTGAGCCTTGCCCGCGACCTTGCGCGCGCGGCCGAGCGTCGCGACCGCCTCGTGGCCGCGCTTTCCCAGCGCCGGTCGCAGGCGGCGCAGTCACGCCATCAGCACCTCTCCAGCCTCAGCAAGTTGCTCGCGACGCTCGGCTACAGGCAGGTCCTGGCACGCGGCTTTGCCCTGGTACGCGACGGGGATGGGCGACCGCTGCGCGGCATCGATGACGTGCAGGGCGCTGCCGCGCTCGACATCGAATTCGCCGATGGCCATATTGCAGCGACGGCGGCCCGTATCGCACGACCAAGGCGCAGTCGCGCGAAGGTGAAGTCTGTGCCGGATGTCGCGCGAGGGCAGGATTCGTTGTTTTAGCCGGCGCCCTTGGAGGGCATTCGGTCAAGCAGAGCAGGTCATGGTATCGCAATGAACCGCTACGATCGTACCCCTGCCGGGACTGCCGAGGCTGTGCTCGACTACCTGGACGGCGACTTCAAAGTGCTACAGCCGGGTGCCTTCGTGCGCTGCGCGGTAACGGGGCAGCCGATCCCCATCGAGGAGCTGCGCTACTGGAATGTCGACCTACAGGAACCCTACGCCGGTCCGCAGGCAAAACTCATGCGGCTCGGCGTCAAGCCGGCCGCATAAAGAAGAAGGTCACAGCTTGGCGCGATCAGCGCGGGGCGCGCTTTGCGAGAATGCGCTGCAGCGTGCGCCTATGCATGTTGAGGCGACGCGCCGTTTCCGAAACATTGCGCCCGCATAGCTCGTACACGCGCTGAATGTGCTCCCAACGCACCCGATCCGCCGACATCGGATTCTCCGGGAGCGCAGCCTTGTCGTGCTGCGTCGCCATCAGCGCGTTGAAGATTTCATCGGCATCAGCCGGCTTGGCGAGATAGTCGAAGGCACCAAGCTTTACCGCCGTCACCGCCGTGACGATGTTTCCATAGCCTGTCAGGATGATGGCGCGGGCGTCGGCGCGGCGCATCTTGAGTTCCGACATGATGTCGAGTCCGTTGCCATCGGCGAGGCGCATGTCGATCACTGCGAAAGCGGGAGGGGTTGCCGCGATCGCCGCGAGCCCCTCGCTGACCGAGGAAACCGCCTGCACCGCGAAACCGCGCGACTCCATCGCGCGGGCGAGACGGAGGCAGAATGCCCTGTCGTCGTCGACGATGAGCAGGCTCTTATCAGAGGTCGCATCAAGGCTCAGCATCGCGGGGTCGATCGCCGCGTGGGTGGGACTGCTACTCAGGTTCTGCATCACAGGATTCCCTATCTGAAAACGTGTTCACCCATTTGGCGGCGTTCATCGGGGGCACGCAGACTGCCGATCGTGCGCTCCCGCTCAAATTCCATCCGCCGCCAGAGTACCGTCACCCTCGCGCCCTTTTCAGGTAAAGGGGCATTCGCCGCCGTGACCTTCGCGCCCGAGCGCTCAAGCAGCGTTTTCGCGATAAACAAGCCGAGGCCGAGACCGGCGTTCTCGTCGGATTTGGCGCGCCGGTTTGTCTTGGTTGTAAGATAGGGCTCGCCCAGCGACATAACAACGTCGGCGGCGAAACCCGGACCGTCGTCCTCGATCACGACGACGCAGACCGTGTCGCTCCAACGTGCGATGATGCGAACCTGCTCCGTCGCGAAATCGATCGCGTTCTCGACGAGGTTGCCGAGGCCGTAAAGCACGCCGGGATTTCGCACGCAGGTCGGCTCCGGTCCGATGCCTTCCTTGATGACGTTGATGTTGACACCGAAATCGCGCTGCGGCTGCACCACCTCCTCGACGAGGTGGGAAAGGGTGAGCGTGCCGATGATGTCGCCTGGTTCCGCGCCGCCGAGCGAGGTCAGCGTACCGAGGATTTTGCGACAGCGCTCGGCCTCCTGCATCAGCAAGGTCAGGTCCTCGCCGATAAGGCTGTCGGCGTCGAACTGCTTCTGCATGTCACGGACGACGAGCTTGATCGTTGCCAAGGGCGTGCCGAGCTCGTGAGCGGCGGCTGCGGCGAGCCCGTCCAGCTGCGTCAGGTGCTGTTCGCGCGCGAGCACCAGCTCCGTTGCGGCGAGTGCGTCGGCGAGCCGGCGCGCTTCCTCGGCGATGCGCCACGTATAGGCTGCGGCGAAGCTGGCGCCCAGCACGATCGCTCCCCAGAAACCGATGCGGTACAGGAAAGGCAGATGTAGCGCTTCGCCGGGGAACCACGGGATCGGCCAGTGATAAAAGGTCAGCGTCGTCGCGCACACGATGACGAGCAGCGTCAGGGCTGCGGTCGAGATGGCCGACAGCGTGACCGCCGTGATCATCAGCGGCGCCAGGAACAGCATGGAGAAGGGGTTCTCCAGCCCTCCGGTCAGGAAGAGCAGCACCGCGAGCTGAAGCAGGTCGTAGGCGCCGAGCGCCGCTGCCGAACGGTCGGCGAGACGGGCATTGTGGCTGAAGCGGATGCGCAACGCGAGGTTGACCCAGACGGAGGCGAAAATCACCATCAGGCAGAGTACGGTCGGCATCGGGAAGCCGAGGACGTAGCGCGTGGCCAGCACGGCGGCTATCTGTCCGGATACGGCCAGCCAGCGCAGGCGGACGAGCGTGTCGACGCGCGGACGCCGTGACCGTTGGCCGAATTTGAGCGGCTCGACCGCCGGGTCGGCGATGAAGGAAGGTGTCCTCACGCGCTGAGTCCTGTTCGCTGCCGTCTTTTCCGCGCCGGCGAGCCGCCCGCAGTCATCGGCGCGCCGTTTCGCACTCTCAGCGCGTCACGCGAGCGCCTGGCATGTTGCCTTGACCTTTCCCCAGCGGCTTTACCGAAGGCGCCTGCAACATCGTTGCAGCAAAAGCACATCATGCCCACTTACGCCACCGCGCCGATACCACGATGCAGGGGGTACGCGTAGGTGTTGGTGCGGCGGGGTGAAGGATCACATGAATCAACTGTCCTACCAGGCCCATGAGATGGCCTACCTTGCCGTTGCGCCAGCCCGTGCCGTGTCGGACCTCGCGCGGTTCTGGGCGCGCAACCCTCTCAATCCGATTTCCATGACCTATCTCGGCCGCACGATCGTCGCCTCCGCGGAGATGTTCGAGCGGCTGACGCGCCGCTACGGCAAACCGCTGTTCAACCTCGATCGCGTCGAGATCGACGGCAGGACGGTCGAGGTCGACGAGGAAACGGTGTGGGAAAGGCCGTTCTGCCGCGTGCTGCGCTTCAAGCGGAACCTGCCGGCAGGCGTCGCGCAGCCGCGCCTGCTGATCGTCGCCCCGATGTCGGGCCACTATGCCACGCTCCTGCGTGGCACCGTCGCGGCCTTTC
Source organism: uncultured Beijerinckiaceae bacterium (assembly GCA_964243435.1). Classification (GTDB taxonomy): domain Bacteria; phylum Pseudomonadota; class Alphaproteobacteria; order Rhizobiales; family Beijerinckiaceae; genus RH-AL1. The sequence goes on along the minus strand of CAXTFM010000008.1, from coordinate 19,724 downwards.
TCCCGCACTATGACGTGTATATCACCGACTGGACCAACGCCCGCATGGTGCCAAAGCACGAGCGCTTCGACCTCGACGACTACATCGAATACGTCATTGCCATGTGCCGCAAACTCAAGCTCGACGGCGTGCCCCTGCATACGCTTGGCGTGTGCCAGCCGGCGGTTCCGCTGCTCGCCGCCGTCGCTCTGATGGAAGCCGACGGGGACCCGCTCACACCGACCACCATGACCCTGATGGGTGGCCCAATCGACACGCGCCGCTCGCCGACCGCAGTCAACCAGCTCGCGGAAAAGCGTGGCAGCAAGTGGTTCGCCGATAATTGCATCTACGCCGTGCCCTACCCCTACCCCGGCTACGGTCGTGCGGTTTACCCCGGCTTCCTCCAGCTGTCGGGTTTCATGGCGATGAACATCGACCGCCACGTTGACGCTCATACCGCCATGTACAACCACTTGGTGCGCGGCGACGGGGAGTCGGGCGAGAAGCAGCGCGACTTCTATGACGAGTACCTCGCCGTGATGGACCTCACGGCGGAGTACTTCCTGCAAACCATCGACACGGTGTTCGTGGAGCACCAACTCCCGCGCGGGTCGATGACACATCGCAACAAGAAGGTTGACCTTTCGGCGATCACGCGCGTCGGGCTGATGACGGTCGAGGGCGAGAACGACGACATTTCCGGCCTCGGCCAAACCTACGCCGCCCACGACCTTTGCTCGGAACTGCCGGCGGTGCTCAAGGCGCATCACATGCAAAAGGACGTCGGGCACTACGGCGTCTTCAACGGCTCGCGTTTCCGGCGCGATATCGTCCCACGTATCCTCGAGTTCCAGAGCACGGTCGTCGAGGCGGCCTGAGCCGCAGACGCGACAGCGCTGAGAGCCGAGACCCGGTTTCGCTCAGTGCGGCGGCCGTCGCTTCGTCAGGCGTGCCGCATCGCGTATCGCCGTCAGGTGAATAGCGATTTCTGGCTCGTTCGTCTTCCTCGCCATCGCGGCGAGTTGCGCGATCATCTCGAGTATGTATTCGCGGGTGCCGTCACCCGGCGTCGATGAAGGTGACGTTTCCTCGTAACGGGCCATGTGCGATGCGCCAACAGCGGTTTGCCTACAACCTGTAGATAGATATACAACCTCGGGTTTAATCAAGATATCATTTGCGGCTGTGGCGAATGGCGGCCGACCTGGGCGTCAATGCACGGCCTTGAGGCGCCGTCGTTCCACCGAGGACGGGATGCGCATGCTTTCGCGATATTTGGCGACAGTGCGGCGGGCGATGTCGATGTTCGCCGTCTTGAGCTTCTCGACGATGGCGTCGTCGGATAGGATCTCGCCGGCGACTTCCCGCTCGATCATCTGCTTGATGCGAAAGCGCACGGACTCGGCGGAATGGGACTCGTTGCCGGTCTTGGACGCGATGGAGGCCGTGAAGAAGTACTTCAGCTCGAACAGGCCGCGCGGGCTCGACAGGTACTTGTTGGAGGTCACCCGCGACACCGTCGATTCGTGCATGCCGGTCGCCTCGGCGATCGCCTTGAGGTTGAGCGGCCGCAACTGCTCGACGCCGTTGACGAAGAAGGCGTCCTGCTGTCGCACGATCTCGCTCGCCACTTTCAGGATGGTGCGGGCGCGCTGTTCCAGGCTCTTCGTCAGCCAGTTCGCCGTTTGCAGACAACCGGACATGAAGCTGCGGTCGGCGTCGCTGCCCTTGGTGCGCGAGATCTTCGCCGCATAGGTTTGGTTGACGAGCAGGCGCGGCAGCACCTCCGAGTTGAGTTCGACGATCCAGGAGCCGTCGGGCGCGGCGCGCACGTTGACGTCGGGGACCACCGGCTGGATCGGCGTCGAGCCGAAGGCGCGGCCGGGCTTGGGGTCGAGCCGCTTGATCTCTGCGATCATCTCCAGCACGTCCTCGTCGTCGACACCGCACAATCTGCGCAGGGCGGCGATGTCACGCCGCGCCACGAGGTCGAGATGCGCGACAAGGGTCTGCATGGCGGGATCGAGGCGGTTGAGGTCGCGCAACTGGATGGCGAGGCATTCCGCGAGGTTGCGCGCGCAGATACCCGACGGGTCCAGCATTTGTACCGTGGCGAGAACGGCTTCCGTCCGCTCAAGCGTCGCGCCCAGCCGGTTGGCGATATCGTCGAGCGGATCGGTAATGTAGCCGGTCTCGTCGGTGGCGTCGATCAGCGCGTGGCCGATGAGGCGGTCGGCCGTGTCGGGCAAGGCCAGCGGCAGTTGCGCCAGCAGATGCTCTTTCAGCGAGAGCTTGGCGGCGAGATAGGCTTCGAGGTTGGTCGTTTCGCCGCCCTCGGCCCCACCCCCCGACGACCCCGACCAGGACGAGGCGGACAGGCCGAACTCGCCGGGATCCTGCGCCTCCGCCGGCGTCGCTGCACGGTCATCGTCGAAGGTGTTTGTCAGCTCCGTCCCCAGGCTCGACTCCAGGGCGGTACGATCGGTGGCAAAGCTGTCGGAACGCCAATCCGTTTCGCCGCTCTCGTTGAGGTCACCGGCGAAGGACGGTTCCGCTTCGCTACGCGCGTCCCGGTCGGCCTGGAGCGCCGGCTCGCCGCCGTCGTCCGGCCGGGCCTCCTCGACGCGCTCGAGGAGCGGGTTGCGTTCCAACTCCTCCTGGACGAAGGAGGCAAGCTCGAGATTCGAGAACTGAAGAAGTTTGATGGCCTGAAGAAGCTGCGGTGTCATCACCAGGGCTTGGCCCTGACGCATCATAAGCTTAGTGGATAAGGCCATTTCTCACGCCACGAAATGCCGACCTCACAAAACGGCCCGCTTCTTGCTCATAACAGATGTTAGTTGGCCTGTCCCGATGATGCGGAACACCTGCGGTTATTTGCACGTCCGCTGTGTCGTTCCCACCGGCGCAACGCTCCCGCCAACGCCCCGTTCGCGCCAGCCCGTTATTTGCACCGCCGTGACGGCGTCCGCTGGCGACCTGTGAGGATCAGAGCCGGAAGTTCTCGCCGAGGTAGAAGCGGCGAACCTCGGCGTTCTCGACGATCGCCTCCGGCTCGCCCGACGTCAGCACCGTCCCCGAGTGGATGATGTAGGCGCGATCGATCAGGCCCAACGTTTCGCGCACGTTGTGATCGGTGATGAGCACCCCGATGCTGCGCCGCTTGAGTTGCTGGACCAGCACGCGAATATCGCCCACCGCGATCGGGTCGATGCCGGCGAAGGGTTCGTCGAGCAGCATGAAGCTCGGCTTGTTGGCGAGCGCGCGCGCGATCTCGCAGCGTCGCCGCTCGCCGCCGGACAGGGCGATGGACGGCGCCTTGCGCAGCCGGGTCAGGTCGAACTCGTCGAGCAGTCCGTCGAGTTCGCGCTCGCGCTGCACCTTGCTGCGCTCGGTCATCTCAAGCACGGCGCGGATGTTGTCCTCGACGCTGAGGCCGCGGAAGATCGAGGCTTCCTGCGGGAGGTAACCGATGCCGAGTCGCGCGCGCCGGTACATCGGCAGGCTGGTGACGTCATGGCCGTCCAGCAGGATCTGCCCGGCATCCGGCCGGACGAGGCCGGTTATCATGTAGAACGTCGTGGTCTTGCCGGCGCCGTTCGGGCCGAGCAGCCCGACCGCTTCGCCGCGGCGCACGACCATGCTGACATCTTCGACCACGCGGCGGGTCTTGTAGGCTTTCTTGATGTGCTGGATCGACAGAATGCCGTCGCCGACCTCCGCCATTGGGCGGCCTGCGCGCCGCTCCCCGGCGTCGGGCGCGGCAGCCGGCTCGGCATGGGCGAGGCTGAGCAGCGCCGGCCCACCGGCGGCCGCTACGACGCGATGGTTCACGGGCAAGATGTCGCGAAACCGTTTCACGAACTTCATCGCGCGTTTGCCTTCAACAGCGAGCCTTCCGGCCTCGGGCGCCGCATCATCCTCGGCAAGGGTTTCCGCAAAAGCAAGCGGAGCCGGACGGGCGACGCTTGAGCCTCCATAACCGAACTAGACGGTTCGGTCTCGTGGCTGCGCGATCACAATCCGCGTGATCCCGTCGCGGACACGGCCGCCCTCTTCCGGGTGCCACCGCGGCGCGGCGCGCCCGCCTCCTCGGCGGCAGGCGGATCGTTGCTGCTCGGCAGGAACATGCTGGTCACGTGGCCGGTGACCACCGCCTGCCCGCTGCGCAGGTCGTAGGTGAGCATTTCGCCCTTGGTCACGTTGGGACCCTGGCTCAGCGTCACGTTGCCGGTGAGGACCACGGTGTTGGCCCCCTTGTCGTAGACGCCGTTGTCGCCCGTTCCGACTTGGTCGCGCTGCAGCATCGTCACCGGCCCGGTCATCAGCATCCGCTGCACCCTGCCGGTGGACGAGGACTGCGCGGGCGCAGCGTCCCCGCCCTTGGGAGTGAGAAAGATGGTCAGGACGCTCGACTTCATCGTCGCGTCACCCTGCTTCGCCACCACGTTGCCGGTGTAGATGAGCTTCTGTTCCCGATCGAAGTAGTCGAGCTTCACCGCCTCGATGTTGATTGGCTGCTTGGAGTTACCGCCAGGCAGCACCGCGCCGTCCCTGCGCTCGGCCGCGGCCGCGGAGCAGGCCATGACGGCGGCAAGCACGACGGCCGCCGGGAGGGCGAGGATGCAGCCCTTCATCGCACGACCGCCCGCGACGGTTCGGCCGGAGTCGCGTCCGACGACGCGAAGGTCGAGGACACGCCGCCGGTGAAGTTGATGATGTGGCCGTTGTTGGAGATGGCGAGGTCGTCGGCGGACACGCTGCCGCCCTCGATGTCGACCGTCAGGCGCTCGTGGGAGATGAGCCTGCCGCCCTTGAAGTCGGCGACCGCGCTTTGCAGATGCAGCGTGTAGCCGCTGGTGTTGGCGATCTCGACGTCGCCGCTGAGGCTCATCGTATCGGCGCGCGAATTGTAGAGCCCGTGCTGCGAGGTGATGTGCGTGGTGGTCGCGTCCGCCATTCCGACCCGGGCATCGACGCCGAGCAGTTCCATGATGCTCGGCGCGGTGATGTCCTGGATGCCGGACTTGGCCTTGACCTCGTAGGCGCCGCCGCCCTGCTGCACGCCGGAAATCTTGGGCAGGTCCATGGTGATCTTCGTGCCGCTGACGCCCACGCTGGCCAGGCTGACGCTGCCGGCGAGGTGCCGGAACGGGTTGAACACCACCACGATGGCCACGCTCACCACGGCGAGCAGCGAGCCGAGCACGATGGCGCGCTTGAACAACTTGACGCGGGCGGTGTGGCGGGCGGAAGCGCCGAAGGCCCCGGTACGGACCGGCGGCGTGTAGTCCATGCCCTGCCGGGCGCCGTCCATGCGGGCGCGGACGGGTGCATCGCCGCGCCGCGCCGATGCGGGACCGGCCGACACGGCAAACGCGGGAGTGGCATGTGCGGGCACGGCCCTGCCCAGGGCGGCGGAGCCGCGGAGATCGTCACCGCTGGTCAAATCGGTCATAGGCCGGGCAACCGCCACCTCGTCGCGACCACGTGTGTGCCTGTCGACAAGGGCGAAGACAAGGCGACGCGCCAATCGTCCGGCCGAAGCTCACGTGTGCGCGAAGATGTCCTCGTCCCAGCCGCCGAGGTCGAGGCGCGCCCTCGTCGGCAGAAAGGCGAAGGCGGCATCGGCGTAACCGTCGCGGCCCTCACGCGTCAGCATGGCATCCAGCCTGTCGCGCAGGGCGTGGAGGTGGAGGACATCGGAAGCGGCATAGCTGAGCTGCGCCTCGCTTAGGGTCACCGCGCCCCAGTCGGAGGATTGCTGCTGCTTGGACACTTCCACCCCGAGCAGTTCGCGGCACAGGTCCTTCAGGCCGTGGCGGTCGGTGTAGGTGCGCGCCAGCTTGGACGCGATCTTGGTGCAGTAGATCGGCCCGGCCATCACGCCGAAGGCGTGGAACAGCACCGCCACATCGAAGCGGGCGAAGTGGAATAGCTTGGTGATGCCGCGGTCGGCGAGCACGCCTTCCAGCACCGGCGCGCACGTCTGGCCGCGAGCGACCTGCACGAGGTCGGCATCGCCGTCGCCCGTCGACAGCTGCACGACGCAGAGCCGGTCGCGGCCGGGATGCAGTCCCAGGGTTTCCGTGTCGATCGCGACGGCCGTGCCGGCGGCGTAGCCGGACGGCAGGTCGCCTTCGTGAAGTCGAATCGTCATGCGCCGCAACCTATCGTGTGTTTCGCAAGCATAGATCGGGGTTTCCGGCCTTCGTGGCAAATCCAAGGCAGATATTCAGGTAGGCGTCTATAGACCATGCGTCGGGGAACCCAGATCCCGTCCTTCCGTTCTCGCCCGGCAACGGAGGGAGCATCGAATGACGACGCGATTGGGCATGATGGTGGTGGCGGCACTTCTCACGACACCTGTGGCGGGGCAGGCGCAGGGCCTGATCGGCGGGGCCGAGCGCGGCGCCGACACCGGCGGAGCGGCGGCAGGTCCGGTCGGTGCCATCGTCGGCGGCGCAGTCGGAGCGGCCACGGGTACCGTTGGCGGTATCCTTGGCGTCGAGGACCGCCCGCGGTTCCGCACCTATGTCGAAGACGAGCATGTCCGTTCCTACGAGTATCGCGAGCCGCTGCGTGCCGGAGCGGTCCTCCCGGACGATTACACCTATTATGACGTGCCGGAGCGCTACCATGTGCGCCACAGCTACCGCTACACGGTGGTCAATCATCGCCCGGTGATCGTCGATCCCGTGACGCGCCGCGTCGTCGAGGTGATCGAATAGGCCTACCGCGGCCAAGAACGGGCCGCCTGCGGGTGGTCCGTTTCTCACTCCTTGGCGCCGAAACGGCCCATCGTCGGGTCACTCAGGACATGCAGCCGGTGCGCGGCAAACTGGGCGAACTGCAGCGTGACCATGCGGCGCGTCGCCGGCGACAACCTATGTTCGGGCGCCTGGCGTACCAAGCCGGCACCATAGGCGTCGGCGACGATCAGCCCGGCATCATCCGGCATAATTTCCTGTGGCATGGCGGCAGTCACGGCGAAGTACAGCCGATCGCAATGGATACGGTAGTCCCGCCATTTGCCGTCGGCGCGGAAGTCCGCCACCGAGGATTTGATCTCGATGATGAGCAGGGTGCCATCGCCGCCCAGCGCGACCAAGTCGGCGCGCCGGCCGGAGCGCAGCGGCATCTCCGCCACGGTGGCGAAGCCGAGCGCACGCAGGTAGCGGCGTGTGCCCCGCGCGATGAACAGGGCGGCTTCCGATTGACGCCCGTCGACGGGCGCGACGGGTTCGGCGAGGCGGGGCGGCATCGCCGCCACCTAGCACGGACCGTTGGGCGACCCTAGTGGCGGTCGGCCCTTGCGGCGCCATACCGGTCCGGGCGACAAGGCGGTGCGCTCGACACCGGCGAACGGGGACGTCGCCCGAGGACCGCTAGCCATGCGAAGATGCCGCTCCGTCCTTCTCGCCGCCGCAATCGCCGCCATTGTAGACGGGGCGGGGGCACAACTGCGTGCCGAAGGGTCTGCGCCGGCTGCGAATCACGCCCCGTCGCTGGCGGAAGCCTTCGCCCTGATCCGCGTTCGGCCTAAGGTTGACCTCACCCACAGTTTCGGCGCGGCGACCCCCGTCCGGCCGGGCTTCGGCCAGGCCAAGGTCACGCCGGCGGTCGACCCGCACACGCTGGAGCCCTACACGATTGCCCGCGACGGCTTTCGTGCGACCTACTTCGCGATGGTCGGGCAGTACGGGACCCATGTCGATCCGCCGGCGCATGTCGCGCCCGACGGCCGCACCCTCGACGAGATTTCACCGGACGAGATGATGCTGCCCCTCGTGGTGCTCGACGACACGCCCTTCCTCGCCGCCGATCCGGCCCATGCCTTTTCTCCCGACGACCTCGCGGCGTGGGAACGGGCCCACGGCCGCGTCCCGGCCGGGAGCTTCGTCGCCCTGCGCACCGACATGTCGAAGGATTGGACGGACGATCCCGCCCGTTTCAAGCGCGACCCGTTCCCGGCCTGGTCGCTGGCGGTGCTGAAGTTCCTCTTCGAGGAGCGCGGCGTCGTCGCGATCGGCCACGAAAGCCTCGACACGGACGCGACCAAAGCGATGGAAAGCGAAACCTACGTGCTCGGCCAGGGTCACTGGCAGATCGCGGCGATGGACAAGCTCGACGAGGTGCCGGCGATCGGCGCCTTCCTTGTCGCTTCCTGGCCGAAGCCGAAGGGTGGGCTGGGCTTTCCGGCGCGCGCCTACGCGGTGCTGCCGTGACGGGCTTCGCCGTAGTGTCGACGACGGTGGCCGATGCCACCAGGGCGGAGGAGATCGCGCGGACCCTGGTTGCGGACAGGCTCGCCGCTTGCGTGCAGATCCTGCCGGTTCGAAGCGTGTATCGATGGCACGGCGCCGTCGAGGCGACAGGCGAACACCTCCTCCTTTGCAAGATCGCCGAAGGAGACTTCGCCGCGGTCGAGCAGGCGATCCGCGCCAAACACGATTACGAGGTGCCGGAAATCGTGATGACGCCCCTGACCGGCATCGGCGCCGCCTATGCCGCATGGCTCGGCGCGGAGACGACGCGTTGACGCGACCGCTTTCAGTGCAGCCTGCATGGAACGGGAGGTGGCAGCGCGGTGACGGGCACGTCAAAGGCGGTGGCCCGCTGCTGCGGGGTCGGCGCCGGCGGCTGATCGAGCGCGCGATTCAACGCTACAGTCTCGGAATTGCAGCGTTGCAGGATCAAAACCTCTCGTTCAAGCTTGCTAGGGTTCACCGCTGATCTCGCTCCAAGGACCAACATCGACAATGCCTGCCTACAGCAAGGTCGCCGGCGAAACAGCTCCGCCGAGCGGGCTCCCTTCATTCATTGTTAACGTCACGACCCACGGCGCGTGACGGTCGCATTCGTCCCGATCCGTCAACCGGCTTTGTCGGCGCTGCCGCTCGCAACGCGTCAGATCGACCAGTCCGCGAGGTCGTCGAAGCGATCGATGATGGTGCGTGTCACGAGAACGTCGATCACCGCACCCGCCGCGCGCTCCGCCGTTTCGCCGTCGCGCCCGACGATCACCGCCGGGTCGACCGGCGCCTCGTAGGCCTGGTCGACACCGGTGAAGTCGGTGATCTTGCCGGCGAGGGCTTGGGCGTAGAGCCCCTTGGCGTCGCGGGCGATGCAGGTGGAGAGCGGCGTGTCCACGTACACCTCGACGAACTCGTCCATACCCACCGTGTCGCGAACCAGCGCGCGTTCGGCGCGGCCCGGCGAGATGAAGCAGCACAGCACGACGAGGCCGGCGTCCGTCATCAGTCGCGCTGCCTCGGCGACGCGGCGGATGTTTTCCCGCCGGTCGGCCTGCGAGAAGCCGAGGTCGCGGCTGAGGCCGTGGCGGATGTTGTCGCCGTCGAGCAACGCGGTGTGGATGCCGGCGAGGTTGAGGCGTGCCTCGACGCGGTTGGCGATGGTCGACTTGCCGGCCCCGGACAGGCCGGTGAACCACAGCACGCCGGGGCGGTGCTGCTTCAACCGGGCGCGGTCGGTGCGGGACACGGTGAAGGCGTGGCGATGCACGTTGGAAGCGCGTCGCAACCCTTCGCGGATCATGCCGGCGGCGACCGTGCGGTTGCTTTCCCGGTCGATGAGGATGAAGCCGCCTGTGGTCGCGTTGTCCCCGTAGGTGTCGAAGGCGACGGGCGCGTTGGTGGCGATGGCGGCACGGCCGACCTCGTTGAGGTTAAGCGTCGTCGCCTCGTTCTGGGCGAGGGTGTCGACGTCGAGACGCCATTGCAGCGCGCTCACCGTGGCCGGCACGGTGTATGCCGCGAGCTTGAGTAGGTAGGAGCGGCCGAAGCGCAGCGCCTCGTCGCCCATCCAGATGAGGTCGGCGGCGAAGCCGTCCGCCACCTGCGGCCGTGCCTGCGGGGCGGCGAACACGTCGCCGCGCGCCACGTCGACCTCGTCGGCGAGGGTCAGGGTCACGGCATCGCCGGCCTCGGCGGAGGGCATGTCGCCATCGGCGGACATGATGCGCGCCACGGTCGAGGTGCGCCCGGAGCCGGCGACCACGACCGCGTCGCCCGGCGCGACCCGCCCGCCGGCGACCGTGCCGGCGAAGCCGCGGAAGTCGAGGTCGGGGCGGTTGATCCATTGCACGGGCATGCGGAACGCGCCCGCGTCCGGCGGCGCGACGACGTCAACCGTTTCGAGGTGGGCGACCAGCGCCGGTCCGCGATACCACGGCGTCCGCGGGCTCGGCGCCGACAGGTTGTCGCCGTTGCGCGCGGACAGCGGGATGGCGGTGATCGCGGCAAAGCCGAGCGATGCGGCGAAGCGTCCGAACGCGGCGACGATGGCGTCGAACGCGTCCTGCGCGTAGCCGATGAGGTCGATCTTGTTCACCGCCAGCACGACGTGGCGGATGCCGAGCAGCGACACGATGGTGGCATGCCGACGCGTTTGCTCCAGCAGCCCCTTGCGCGCGTCGACGAGCAGCACGGCGAGATCGGCGTTGGAGGCGCCGGTCGCCATGTTGCGGGTGAACTGCTCGTGCCCCGGCGTGTCGGCGACGATGAAGCTGCGCCGTGCCGTGCGAAAGTAGCGGTAGGCGACGTCGATGGTGATGCCCTGCTGGCGCTCCGCCTCCAATCCGTCGACGAGGAGGGCGAAGTCGACCGCGTCGCCCGTGGTGCCGTGCTTGCGGGTGTCGCGCTCGAGCGCCTCGAACTGGTCGTCGAAGACCTGGCCCTGTTCCCACAGCAGGCGCCCGATCAGCGTCGACTTGCCGTCGTCCACCGAGCCGCAGGTGATGAAGCGCAGTGCTGGCCGCTCGTCCGCCACCGACCTGACCACCGTCGACTTGACCGGCACCGGCTTGGCGGCCGCGACATCACGCTCGCGCAGCGCGTCCGACGTCATCAAAAGTACCCCTCGCGCTTCTTCTTCTCCATCGCGCCGGCCTCGTCGGCGTCGATGAGGCGGCCCTGCCGCTCCGACGCCTTGGAGGCGCGCATCTCCGCGATGACCGCGTCGAGGTCGGTCGCCGTCGAGGGCACGGCGCCGGTCAAGGGATAGCAGCCGAGCGTGCGGAAGCGCACCCATTCCATGCGCGGCGCCTCGTCCGGCGCCAGCGGCAGGCGCGCGTCGTCCACCATGATGAGCGCACCGCCGCGCTCGACCACCGGCCGCGGCGCCGCGAAATACAGAGGCACCACGGCGATCGCCTCGGCGGCGATGTAGTCCCATACGTCGTACTCGGTCCAGTTCGACAGGGGGAACACCCGCATCGACTCGCCCGGGCGCACCCGCGTGTTGAACAGCCGCCACAGCTCGGGGCGCTGGTCGCGCGGGTCCCAGGCGTGGCTCGCCGTGCGGTGGGAGAAGATGCGCTCCTTGGCGCGGCTCTTCTCCTCGTCGCGGCGCGCCCCGCCGAACGCGGCGTCATAGCCGCCGGCGTCGAGCGCCTGGCGCAACCCTTCCGTTTTCATCACCTGGGTGTGGACGGCGGAACCCGACGCGACGGGCGAGATGCCGCGCGCGACCCCGTCCTGGTTGATGTGCACGATCAGCTCCATGCCGGCCGTCGCCGCCGCACGGTCGCGGAAGGCGATCATTTCCTTGAACTTCCAGGTCGTGTCGACGTGAAGCAGCGGGAACGGGGGTGGCGCGGGGAAGAAGGCCTTGCGCGCGAGGTGCAGCATCACGCTCGAGTCCTTGCCGACCGAATAGAGCATCACCGGACGCTCGAACTCGGCCACCACCTCGCGCAGGATGAAGATCGCCTCGGCCTCCAGCCGGCGCAGGTACGGCGGCAAGGGCCGCCGCATCGAGGAAGGCGTGAACGCCGGGGCGGAAGAAGTCAGGGCGGACGTGGTCATGGCGATGGGACGTCGAGGCTTCGGAAGCGCCGGCGGTCCTCCTCCGGCAAGGCATCGAGCCAGACGTCCTCGTTGCCCGGTTCCGGCAGCATGTGGCCGAACTCGGCCATCGCGCGCGAGGGCAGCTCGCTCAGGTACACCCACACCGCGTAACGGGGCACGCCGAGGATGTCGCTCACGCTCGGCAGCAGCTCGCGGATCAGCTCGGCGCGCTCCACGGCGCTACGTCCGGCGCGGATGTGGCCTTGGATGAAGCAGTGCGGGCCGTGCAATTCCCGCCCACCGACGTAGCAGTCGCCCTGCTGGACGCCGCGAAACAGCACCTGCGTCAGAGCCGCCGCACCGCCCGTCACGCGGGCGTGGATGCGCGTGATGGCTTCGGCGAGCTGCAGCTTCGCGGCGCCGTTGAGGCTCGTCTCGGGCGCGCGGCAGATATAGGTCGGCACCTTAACTCCCGGGTCGGCTGGAAACGCGAGCCCCGCGCCGATGCGGCGGGCCATGTCGAGATAAGCCCGCCGGATCGGGATCGGAAGGCGATCGGAGCGCGCAGCCGCAGTTTGGGACTGCGTTCTACGCTGCACAGGGCTTCTGGCAAAACCATCTCGCACGGGCCGGCTGCGGAGATGGCGCAGGCCCGCACCATTCGAGTCGATGCGTGACGTCAAGCATGTGCGCAACGACGCGCATGCGCTGCGCTTCGCCGCCACGATGCGGTATGATGGGGCAATGATCCTCCCAGCGACCCGAGCGATTCGAAGCGCCCCGAGCGGTGCCGGCTTCGTGCACCTCCACGTGCATACCTCTTACTCGCTGCGCGAGGGCGCGATGGCGACGGGTAAGCTCATCGCCTTCGCCAGCGCCGACGCTCAGCCGGCACTGGCCATCACGGACACCAACAACCTGTTCGGCGCGCTGGAATTCTCTGAAAAGGTCGCCAAGGCCGGGCTCCAGCCGATCATCGGCATCCAGCTCGACATCGGCTTCGGCGACGGGGCGCAGCTCGCCTCGCGCGGCGGCGAGGACGCGGCCGGGCGGGCGCCCCTGGTGCTGCTCGCCAAGGACGAGACCGGCTACGGCAACCTCATGCACCTCGCCTCGCGTGCCTTCCTCGACCCCGAGCCGGGCGAGCCGGCACACCTCGTCCTTTCCCGCTTCGCCGGGCGCACGGCCGGGCTGATCGCCTTGACCGGCGGACCGCACGGGCCGCTCGACGCGTGCTACGGCCTCAGCCGCGCCGACGTGGCACGCGCCCGTCTCGGCGAGTTGGAACGGCTGTTTGACGGACGCCTTTACGTCGAGTTGCAGCGCCACGGCCTGCCGAAGGAGCGCGAAGTCGAGGGCGCGCTGATCGACCTCGCCTACGAGCGCGGACTGCCCCTTGTCGCCACTAACGAGCCGTTCTTCGCCGCCGCGTCCGACTACGAGGCGCACGACGCACTGATCTGCATCGCGGAAGGCGCGGTGATCGGGCAGACCGAGCGCCGGCAGCTGTCGCCCGAGCACCGCTTCAAGACGCGGGCTGAGATGCTGGCGCTGTTCGCCGACCTGCCGGAAGCCACCGCGGCGACGGTGGAGATCGCGCAGCGCTGCTTCTACCGCCCGCGCACGCGCAAGCCGATCCTCCCGGCCTTCACCACCGGTGCCGCCGACGACGAGGCGAGCGAGCTGGTACGCCAGGCCGAGGAGGGCCTGACCGCCCGCCTCGCGTCGCGCGGCACGGCGCCGGGGCTGGCCGAGGCGGCGTACCACGAGCGGCTCGCCTTCGAACTCGACGTGATCCGCCGCATGAAGTTCCCCGGCTATTTCCTGATCGTGTCGGACTTCATCAAATGGGCCAAGGAGCAGGGCATTCCCGTCGGGCCGGGCCGCGGCTCGGGCGCAGGCTCGCTCGTCGCCTACGCCCTCACCATCACCGACCTCGACCCACTGCGCTTCGGCCTGCTGTTCGAGCGCTTCCTCAACCCCGAACGCATCTCGATGCCGGACTTCGACATCGACTTCTGCCAGGACAGGCGCGATGAGGTGATCCGCTACGTGCGCGACCGCTACGGGGCGGACAAGGTTGCGCAGATCATCACCTTCGGCTCGTTCCTCGCCCGCGGCGTGGTGCGCAACGTCGGCCGCGTCCTCGAAATGCCGCTCGGCCAAGTCGATAGGCTCGCCAAACTGGTGCCGCAGAACCCGGCGCACCCGGTGACGCTGGCCCAGGCGATCGAGGGCGAGGCGCGGCTGCGCGAGGCGGCGGAGGCCGAGCCCAAGGTCGCCCGCCTGCTCGACGTCGCCTTGAAGCTTGAGGGGCTCTATTCCAACGCCTCGACCCACGCCGCCGGCATCGTCATCGGCGACCGCCCGCTCGACCAGCTCGTGCCGCTCTACCGCGACCCGAAATCCGACATGCCGGCGACGCAGTTCAACATGAAGTGGGTCGAGCCGGCCGGGCTGGTCAAGTTCGACTTCCTTGGCCTGAAGACGCTGACGACACTCGCCGGCGCGGTGAAGCTGCTGGCCAAGCGCGGCATCGCCGTCGACCTCGAACGCATCCCGCTCGACGACGCCCGCACCTATGCCATGCTCGGGCGCGGCGAAACGGTCGGGGTGTTCCAGCTCGAATCGGCCGGCATGCGCAAGGCGCTCGTGGAGATGCGCGCCGATCGCTTCGAGGACATCATCGCCCTCGTCGCCCTCTACCGCCCCGGGCCGATGGCCAACATTCCCGTGTACTGCGCGGTCAAGCTCGGCGAGATGGAGCCGGACTACCTCCATCCCAAGATCGAAGTGGTGCTGAAGGAAACCTTCGGCGTCATCATCTACCAGGAACAGGTGATGCAGATCGCGCAGATCCTGTCCGGCTACTCGCTCGGCGAGGCCGACATGCTGCGCCGCGCGATGGGCAAGAAGATCAAGGCGGAGATGGACGCGCAGCGCAGCCGCTTCGTGTCGGGCGCGGTGCGGGGGGGCCTCGCCGAGAAGCGGGCCGCGGACATCTTCGACCTGCTGGCCAAGTTCGCGGACTACGGCTTCAACAAGAGCCACGCCGCCGCCTACGCGCTGATCGCCTACCAGACGGCGTGGTTCAAGGCGAACCATCCCGTCGAGTTCCTCGCCGCGTCGATGACGCTGGACAAGCCGAACACCGACAAGCTCGCCGAATTCGCCAACGAGGCGCGCCGCATGGGCATCTGCGTCGAGCCGCCCTCGGTCACGCACGGCTGCCCCGACTTCGAGGTCCACGGGCGCGACGACGGCACGCTCGCGATCCGCTACGCGCTGGCCGCCGTAAAGGGCGTCGGCGACGGGCAGGCCTGGGGCATCGTCCATGCCCGCGACGGCCGGCCCTTCGCCGACCTCGCCGACTTCGCCAGCCGCATCAGTCCGCGCGACGTCAACAAGCGCGTGCTGGAAAGTCTCACCGCGGCCGGCGCCTTCGACGAGTTGGAGCCCGATCGAGCCCGCGTCCACGCCGGCGTCGAAACCTTGCTCGCCGTCGCCAATCGCCGCGCCGCCGAGCGCGCGGAAGGGCAGAACGCGCTGTTCGGCGCCGATACGACGGAAACCCTGGCGCTCCCGAAGGCCGCCTCCTGGCCGCTGACGGAACGGTTGCAGCGCGAGTTCAACGCGGTCGGCTTCTTCCTCTCCGGCCACCCGCTCGACGCGTATGCCGGCGTGCTGAAACGCCTCGGCATCAGGAGCTGGGTGGAGTTCTGCCGTCAGGTGAAGGGTGGGCACGAAGCCGGGCGCCTCGCCGCCACCGTGCTCGACCGCTACGAGCGGCGCACCCGTTCCGGCAGCAAGATGGGCATCATCCAGCTTTCCGACCAATCCGGCCAGTACGAGGCCATTTTGTTCCAGGAAGGGCTGAACCAGTTCCGCGACCAGCTCGTGAAGGGCGCCTCGCTTCTGCTCGGCATCCAGGCGCAGCTGGAAGGAGAGGACGTGCGCGCCCGCATCGTGTCGGTGGAGCCCCTCGCCCAGGCGGCGGCGCGGGTGCAGCGCGGCCTTCAGATCGTGGTGCGCTCGGCCGAGCCGCTCGCCCCCATCGCCCGGCAGCTCGCCGAGCGCGGCGACGGCGAGGTCACCATCGTCGCGCTCGGCGCCGACCGCGGCGAAACCGAGATCAGGCTGCCCGGCCGCTACCGCGTGTCGCCCGACATCGCCGGCGCGCTGATGGCGATCCCCGGCATCGTGACGGTGGAGCACGTGTGACCCGGACGGCGGCGGTAGCCGTCGCACCTGAACGGCGGCCTGTCGGCACGGTCGTTCCCCGATCATCTGCCTCCGCTCCGCGCCCGCCTCGTTGTTCAGCGAACCATTTGAGGAGATCGACCCGGAAATTTCGTCCCCTCGCCATCGCCATCGCCGCCCTGTTCGTCGCCTCGCCGGACACGACGCCTGGCAGTGCCGAGCGCGTCGTCAAGCGGGGCTTCGGCGGCCGTCGCGTCAACGCGCGCAAGATCTGCCGTTGATCGCGCTCGCGAGGGCGCCTAATCAGGTGTCCTCGCCTTATCGAGGGATCGCGCCATGATCGACGACATGAAGTGCGCATGCAGCGATTGCATGTGCATGGTTTCGACCGACAGGGCGGTGATGAAGGACGACAAAGCGTATTGCTGCGACGAGTGCGCCGCCGGACACGTGCACCAGTCCGGCTGCGGCCACAGCGGTTGCGACTGCCACGGCTAAGCGCGCCGCCTTTCCCCATCGCGCGCCAACGGTTGCGGGCATGCCTGACGCCACCGGCGCCGGCCTGAAAGGGCTGGCCGCCGCGTCGGGGTCACCGTGACGCGCGGCGTCAAAAAAGGCGACTTGCCGACGAAAATCTGCGCCGCCTGCGATCGCCCTTTTACCTGGCGCAAGAAGTGGGAACGGAGCTGGGACGACGTGCGCTATTGCTCGGACCGCTGCCGCCGCAGTCGCTCGCCGGGGCCTGCAACGCCTGCGCCCGATCGCGGGTGACGGCCTCGCAACCGGGCGCCGAATCACGGCTTCCCCTGGCAGCGCTCGCCCATGCTTCCCAAATAGAAGGTGTTGCGCTAGACCTTGCTGCAACGCGGTAAGTCGCTTTCTGCCACCGTTGCGCGCGCACCTCCAACACGGCCCGTCCATGAAGCTGCGAAACATCGCCATCATCGCACACGTCGATCATGGCAAGACCACGCTCGTCGACCGTTTGCTCCAGCAGTCCGGTGCCTTCCGCGAAAACCAACGCGTCGTCGAGCGCGTGATGGACTCGAACGATCTCGAAAAGGAGCGCGGCATCACCATCATGGCCAAGGCGACGTCGATTGCCTGGGCCGACACGCGCATCAACATCGTCGACACGCCCGGCCACGCCGACTTCGGCGGCGAGGTGGAGCGCATCCTGTCCATGGTGGACGGCGCGATCGTGCTCGTCGACGCCTCCGAGGGGCCGATGCCGCAGACCAAGTTCGTGGTCGGCAAGGCGCTCAAGATCGGCCTCAAGCCGATCGTCGCCGTCAACAAGGTGGATAAGTCCGACGCCCGCGTGACCGAGGTGGTCAACGAAGTATTCGACCTGTTCGCCGCACTCGACGCCACCGACGAGCAGCTCGACTTCCCCATCCTCTACGGTTCCGCCAAGCAGGGCTGGATGGCCAACGAGCCGGACGGGCCACAGGACGGCATGGCGCCGCTGTTCGACCTCGTCGTGAAGCATGTGCCCGCGCCCAAGGTCGAGGAAGGCGGCTTCCGCATGCTCGCCACGCTGCTCGAAGCCAATCCCTATCTCGGCCGCATCGTCACCGGCCGCGTCTTTGCCGGTTCCGTCAAGCCGAACCAGTCGGTCAAGGTGCTGGACCACACGGGCAAGGTCGTCGAGCAGGGCCGCGTGTCGAAGATCCTGGCCTTTCGCGGCATCGAGCGCGCCCCGATCGAGGAGGCGGAGGCCGGCGACATCGTCGCCATCGCGGGCCTCGAGAAGTTCAACGTCGCCGATACGCTGTGCGCGACGGAGGTCAGCGAGCCGTTGCAGGCCCAGCCGATCGATCCGCCGACGCTTTCCATGACCTTCCTCGTCAACGACTCGCCGCTTGCCGGCACGGAAGGTGACAAGGTCACGACGCGCGTCATCCGCGCCCGCCTGATGAAGGAGGCCGAGGGCAACGTTGCGCTGAAGATCGAGGATGCGTCGGGCTCGGACGGCTATGTCGTGTCGGGACGCGGCGAGTTGCAGCTCGCCATCCTCATCGAGGTGATGCGCCGCGAGGGCTTCGAGTTATCGGTGTCGCGCCCCAAGGTGGTGTTCAAGAAGGGCGAGGACGGTGCCCTGCTGGAGCCCATCGAGGAGGTGGTCGTCGACGTCGACGAGGAGCACTCCGGCGTCGTCGTGCAGAAGATGTCCGAGCGCAAGGCCGAGATGATCGAGATGCGCCCCTCGGGCGGCAACCGCCAGCGCCTCGTCTTTCATGCACCGACGCGCGGCCTTATCGGTTACCAGGGCGAGTTGCTGACCGACACCAAGGGCACGGCGATCATGAACCGCCTATTCCACGAATATGCGCCGTTCAAGGGCGAGATCGCCGGGCGGCGTAACGGCGTGCTCATTTCCAACGACCACGGCGAGTCCGTCGCCTACGCGATGTGGAAGCTGGAGGACCGCGGGCCGATGATGATCGACCCCGGCATCAAGGTGTATCGCGGCATGATCGTGGGCGAGCACACCCGCGAGAACGACCTTGAGATCAACGTGCTCAAGGGCAAGCAGCTCACCAACATCCGTGCCGCCGGCAAGGACGAGGCGGTGCGCCTCACGCCGCCGATCCGCATGACGCTGGAGCGGGCGCTGGCCTACATCGAGGATGACGAACTCGTCGAGGTGACGCCGAAGTCGATCCGCCTGCGCAAGACCTACCTTGACCCTAACGAGCGCAAGCGAATGGAGCGCAGCAAGGAAGCTCTGGCCGGCTAGGCTTCCGGAGCCGGCGCGCGAACTACTTGCAGATCAGAACGGCCATGCTCGCTGCCGTCGCGGCGGCGAGCGCTTGGAGGTCGGGAGTCTGTTGCGGGTCCTGCGCGATTGCGATCGACTCCGCCTGAAGCCGGTCGTTGCAGGCGCAATTCGGCAGACTGCCGGTCTGCGTGCAGGCGTCGTGGCGCGAGCAGGCCGCGTCAAGCGCGTCGACCGGCTTGGTGCCCGGCCGATTACCGATGCCGCAGTAGTTCCCATGAATCAGCAATGGACCGCGCTGCAGGGCGGTGACGTCGTCCTGGACGGCGGCACCGACATCGCCCCGTGACAAGTCGCGCACGGACCTGTCGACGAGTGCTTCGGGGCTCGCTTTACCTTTCGCCCGCGCCGTCACGTCATAGGTCACCCCTGCATCCTGCGCGTGGGCGGCACCCTGGCAGACGATCAAAAGGGTGAGAGCGGCGAGGGATTTCGGCAGCACGATCATCGGGCGGGCATCCGGGGTGGCACGCGGTGTCGCGCGCCGGCGCGTTGCAGGACGCATGATCGGGACCTTTGGTTGCGTGCGCGCCCGTGCTGCGGTCGCAACCATTACATCACGGTCGCGCGATCGCTGGTCAACGGGTTTAAGCGCGGAGGGTCCACCCGTGCAGCCATTCGAAGTCGATGGGGCAGCCGACATCGTGCAGCATCTCCACCTACCATCATACCGCCCGAGGCCCCAGTGTGCATGGACACCAGCCGCTGCAACTCTACTTTAAGCTCCCGCCGGAGATCGAGCGATATCGCCTCGTTGAGGCAGGCGAGGCCGAACACCGCCCCGCAAAACGGTGGCACCAGCAATACCATCCGTGCGCGCCAACTCGAGGTTGAACTGGAATAGCAGACCGCCGCGGCTCTTCGAGTGCCTGTCGGTGGAGAAGCGCATCGCTGCAGCCTGATTCCTTCTGGACGAACCGTCCCCCTATCTGTTGGCCATCTGGCCGATG
>CAXTFM010000007.1:7311-58291 GCA_964243435.1 uncultured Beijerinckiaceae bacterium | reverse complement strand
GCCGTGCAGCGTGCCCTGCGGATTTAACAGCGTCGGTTCGACGGGGAAGGCCACCGTACAGGAGCCTTCGCCATAACTAACCTCGAAGCCGAGCAAACGCGACAGGAAGAAGGAGTCGAACTCCTGGCGCGGGTCTGTTTTGGCGCGGGCGAGCATGGCCTCACCGATCCGGGCGCGCGCGTTACGATCATCGTCCTCCGTCACGGCGCCATTCCGAGCTTTGCGCCGAAGGCACCCCGGTCGGCGAGGCTCGCCAGCGCGGCGGCGTCGAGCGACAGCCAGTGTTCGAGGACCTCGCGCGTGTGCTCGCCCAACGTCGGCGGCGGCGCCGCGTCAGGGGGCGGCTGGTCGTCGAAGCGGATCGCGCTCGCGAGGTAGCGCACTTTGCCGGCCCGGGAGTGTTCCATCGTGCGGGCGACGCCGCGGCTCGCGAGCTGCTCGGCGTCGCACACCTCGCCAACGGTGCGGATGGCGCCGCACGGGATGCCCGCCGCCGCCAGCACGCCCGTCCAATGGTCGCGATTGCGCGCCGCGAAGACGGGTTTGAGGATGGCCTTCAGCGCCGGGCGGTGGACGACGCGGTCGGTTGCCCGTGTGAACCGCTCGTCGGCGAGCAGATCGGGCCGACCGATGGCGCGGGCGAAGGCGGCCCAGAAGCGATCGTTGGCGACGCCGACGTTGAACCAACCGTCGGCGGCCCGGAACGTCTCGTAGGGGCTGATCGTCGGGTGGGCGTTGCCGCGCCGCTTTGGGCTTTGCCCGGTGGCGAAGTACATGCCGGCGTTGAAGGTGAGCAGCGAGGCCATGGCGTCGAGCATGGATACGTCCACCCGGCCGCCCGTGCCCGTTCGGGTGCGTTGCGCCAAGCCCGCCAGCACGGCCTGCGCGGCGTAAAGGCCGGTTACGAGGTCGGCGATGGAGGTGCCGACCTTGGTTGGCGGCCCGTCCGCCTCGCCCGTGATGTCCATCACGCCCGACTCTCCCTGCACGATGAGGTCATATCCCGGGCGCCCCGACTCCGGCCCGCCGCGCCCAAAGCCGGATATGCCGCAGTACACCAGCCGTGGGTTGGCTTGCGCCAGCGTGTCATGACCAAGGCCGAGGCGCTCCATGGTGCCCGGCCGGAAGTTCTCGACCACCACGTCGGCGGCGCCGGCGAGCCGGATCGCAAGGTCGCGGCCGGCCTCGGATTTCAGGTCGAGCGCGCAGCTGCGCTTGTTGCGATTGATCGACAGGAAGTAGGCGCTCTCCCCGCCCTGGAAGGGAGGACCGTAAGTGCGCGACTCATCGCCGTGGCCGGGCTCCTCGACCTTGAGCACGTCGGCGCCCAGGTTGCCGAGCTGCATGGTGGCGAACGGCCCGGATACGACCCGGCACAGGTCGAGCACCCTGATGCCGTCGAGCGGCTTGGCGTCAGACCATGGCATCGGCCAGATCCGTCATGGTGGGTACGGTGAGGTCCGGTCGGTAGGGCGTGCGCACGAAGGGGCGGTGGCGGCGGTTGACGAAGGCGGTGTGCATGCCCGCGGCCTTGGCGCCGACGCAGTCGAACTCGTGGTTGGCGACGAACAGCACCTCGTCCATGGCGACGCCGGCGAGCTCGGCCGCCTTGCGGTAGGTCGCGACGTGCGGCTTGAAGCTGTTCGCCTCGGCGACCGAGATCACCCGGTCGAAGGGCACCTCGTGATAGCGCTTCGCCGTTTCCAGCATGTCAGGGTCGCCGTTGGAGAGCACCACCAGCTTGTAGCGCGTTTGCAGGCGGGCCAACGCTTCAGGCACCTCGGGGAAGCATTCCAGCCGCTCGATCGCGGCGACCAGCTCGCGCACTTCCTCGTCGGTGTAGGAGATCCCGGACCGATCCAGCACGCTGCACACCGCGGTGAATCCGATCTCGCGATAGGGGGTGTGCTCGCGATGCAGGAGGGCATCGATCATCGAGTTCTCGAAGTGGGTGCGCCGCCACCAGGTCACGAAGGAGTTGGGATTGCCTTTCCAGCCTTTCATCTCGAGGTAGGGCGTTGCGACCTTGACGAGCCCGCCCTGCATATCGACCACCGTGCCGTACTGGTCGAACATGCATACTTTGATCTTGGCTTTCAGCCGCTCCGCATCCATTGCCATTTCTCGTCTTCCCCCGCCTCTTCGTTGGCCTTATCTCGCGCGCATCTCGGGCGATCGGTGAAATCGGTTTTTGATCTGACCGCATTCACCCTGTGAATGGCACGGCAACGGAGGTCGCAGGGCATGAACATACGCTCCGTCGACCTTAACCTGCTGGTCGCGCTCGACGCCCTGCTCGGCGATCTTCACGTCACGCGCGCCGCCGAGCGGGTCGGCCTGAGCCAGCCGGCGATGAGCAACGCGCTGTCGCGCCTGTGCCACGTCTTCAGGGACGAGCTGCTGGTGCGCACGCCGCAGGGCATGCAGGCCACCCCGCGGGCTCGCGAGCTCGCCGAGCCGGTGCGGCAGGTGCTGCGCTCCATTGAGCGCGTGCTCGACGGCGACGCGCGCTTCGAGCCAGCCACGTCCGAGCGACGCTTTGCCATCCGGATGTCGGACCTGCTTGTGCGCATGCTGCTGCCGTCCCTCCTGGAAGACCTCGCGACAAGCGCGCCCGCCGTCCGCTTCGACGTGGTGCATCTGCCGCCGCAAGGCACGACGGACGCGCTGGAACGCGACGAGATCGACCTCGCCGTCAGCATGGGCCTCGTGCACGCGGCCTCGATCCAATCCGAGCCGCTGATGGAGGACCGGATGGTGTGCGTGATGCGCCGGGAGCACCCGGCGGCGCAAGTCGAGCTGACGCCCGACGCCTTCCTTGCCGCCAGGCACCTGAAGGTGTCGATGTCGCCGACCGACATGCGCTTCGCCGACGACGTGCTGTCGCGGCTCGGCAAGACGCGCAACGTCGTCCTCAACCTGCCGCACTGGATGCTCGTGCCCCACGTGCTCGAACGCTCAGACCTGATCTCCGTCATGCCGCGGCTGTTCGCGCTCGCGGTCGCGGGCGACACGCTGACGACGCGCGACCTACCGCTGCCATCCGCACCTTTCGACTGGACCGTCTATTGGCACCGCCGCAACGAGGGCAACGACGCGCTGCGCTGGCTGCGGCGCAGGCTGAACGTAATAGCGGCGGCGCTCGCCCACTCAGGCGGTCAATGACGGTATCCCATTAAACGATTGGGGAGCCGACACACCACGCCCAAGCCTCCCGCCACGATCCGGAGCCGGCCACCGCACGAGTGCGCCACCGGGAGCGGGGAGGACACGATGACGCTTGAAGGCTTGGCCGGCGCTGCCCCGATCGGTTGCAACGAGCGTCAGGTCGTGCTCGCCACCTGCGTCTGCGCGGCGCTTGAATGGTACGGCTTCTTCGCCTTCGCCGCGCTCGCCGCCGCCATCGCCACAAACTTCTTCACGGGCCTGGACGCCGGCACCGGCTTCATCTTCGTGTTGCTGACGTTCGCGGCCAGTGCCATCGTCCGGCCGATCGGAGCGCTCGTCTTTGGTCGTATAGGCGACCAGCAGGGACGCAAGCGGACCTTCATGGTCACTGTGGCGCTGATGGGCGGGGCCACCGTGCTCATCGAGGCGCTGCCGAGCTTCGGGCAGGTCGGCCTCGCGGCTCCGGCGCTCCTCGTCGCGCTTCGCATGGTGCAGGCCTTCGCGATCGGGGGCGAGTACGACGCCGCGGCCACCGACGTCGCCGAGCACGCACCGCCGGACAAGCACAGCGCCTACTCGGCCTGGGTGCAGACGACGTCCATGATCGGACTGCTGCTGTCCCTGATCGTCGTGACCGTGTCTCGGCAGTCCGCCGGGCCGTGGTTCGACGCGTGAGGCTGACGCATCTCCTTCCTGTTCTCCGGCGTGCTGCTGATCGTCTCGGTTGTCATCCGCCGCTCGATGGCAGAGGCCCTCGCGTTCGAGCGCGTAAAGGGTGCGGGCCGCACGTCGCCGGCGCCGCTGCGCGAAGCGTTCGGGCGATGGCGCAACGTCCGGCTCGTCCTCCAGGGCCTGTTCGGCCTTCTCGCCGGGCAGGCGGTGGTGTGGTTCACGGCACTATTCTATTCGCTGCTGTTTCTGACGCAGACGCTCAAGGTCGAACCGGCCACAGCCAACCTGCTTGTCGGCGCGCTGCTGGTGATCAGCATTCCCTTGTACGTTCTGTTCGGACACCTCTCCGACCGGATCGGTCGCAAGCCTGTCATCCTGGAAGGCTCGCTACTCGCGGCGCTGACCATTTCCCGATCTTCCGTGGGTCGATGACGGCGGCCACCCCCGCGCTCGCCACGGCGCGCCGGGGGACCTCCATTGTTCTCGTGACGAATGACGCATCGTGCTCGCCGCAGTTCAACCCGATCGGCACCGCACGCTTCACCAGCCCGTGCGACATCGCGCGTAGAGTGCCGGCCGCGAATGCGGCGAACTACGCCTTCACGAACCATCCGGCGACATCGTCGGCCCAAGTAAGGGTGGGCAGCGCGGAGATCGCGGTCCCGTCGTTTGCCGGCTAACCTAAAGCCGAGACGCCGCGGCTGGAGCAGGCCTTCACGGCACAGTTGCAGGTCGCGCTGGCGAAGATCGGCTACCCCGCAAGGGCCGATCCCGTTGCGGTCAACAAGCCGATGGTGATCCTGTTGCTCACGATGCTGATGGCCTACGGCGCGACGACGCTCGGGCCGATCTCCGCGGCCCTGGTTGAGATGTTCCCGACCAGGATCCGGTACTCCCCCCATGTCGCTTCCGTCCCACGTCGGAAATGAATACTCCAGCGGCATCCTGCCGGCCGTCTGCTTCGCCGTCGTCGCCGAAACGGGGGACGTCTACGCCAGCCTCTGGTATCCGATGCTGATTGCCGCCGTATCCTGCCTGATCGGCTTCGTGTTCATCCGTGAAACGCACACCGCCGATACCTTCGCCGCGGATTAACCGCTGGGCCGCCCCAACCTTCCTTTCTTGCGTCCAGGCAGTCGCGCGACGGATCGCCATGAAGAAGGCCGACCGGAGCGGCACTATTGGTCCAAGCAATGTCACCATTGCGAAAACGGATTTGCCCCGTTCCGCCGGCCGTCGTTCTTGCCGGACACCGCACGCGCGATCTGGGCCGCGGCGATGGAGAGCACCATGTCCGTCTCGCGATACCTCCGGCCGGTCGCCACGTCGCTTCGGGCGCTTGCGGCGTGCTCGATCCTCCAACTGGCTTGCGGAACCGGCGCCGACGCGCAGGAGCTGACCGGCACGCTGAAGAAGATCAACGAAACGGGCGAGATCGCGGTCGGGCACCGCGAGACGCTGATGCCCTTCTCCTACTACGACGGCCAGCAGCACGTCGTCGGCTACTCCGCCGACCTGTGCGCCGAAATCCTCCCCTCGATCGCCCGCGCGGCGAGGGTCGAGCATCCCAAGGTCAAGCTCGTGCCGGTCTCGTCCGCCTCGCGCATACCGTTGCTGTCCAACGGCGCGATCGACATTGAATGCGGAGCGACAACCAACAACCTCGATCGGCAGAAAGTCGTGTCCTTCTCCGTCACGCACTTCGTGACGTCGAACCGCTTCGTGTCGAAAAAGGCGGCGCACCTCGACAGACTCGAGGACCTCAAGGGCAAGACAGTCGTCTCGGTGTCCGGCACGAACAACCTCAAGCAGGCGCTCGAACTGAACGCGGAGATGAAGCTCGCGATGAACGTGATCCCCGTGAAGGACCACGCCGAAGCCTTCCTTTACGTCGAAACTGACCGCGCCGCCGCCTTCGTCATGGACGACGTGATCCTCGCGACCTTCGTGGCCAACGCCAAGGACCCGTCTGCCTACGCGATCTCGGCCGCGTCGCTCTCCGTCGAGCCTTACGCCTTCATGATCCGGCGCGACGATCACCCCTTCAAGTCCGTCGTCGACGCGGCGATGTCGGAGGTGTTCAAGAACGGGCGGCTCGACGCGATCTTCAGGAAGTGGTTCCTCGGACCGATCCCGCCGCAGGGCAAGACGCTCGGCCTGCCCATGAGCGGCGCCCTGCGGACCGTGCTGTCCAATCCGACGGACAGCGCCGATCCTGCCGCCTACGAATAGCGTTGCCTTGGAGGGTCGTTGCGGATGTGCAGGCGAGCCTGGCTGCCCCTGCCGCGATCCATTGGGCGAATGTGGGCATATGAATTTGAGATTGGCGCTGGCTGGAGCGGATCCCTAGCGTCCGT
The DNA here is from genome assembly GCA_964243435.1 of uncultured Beijerinckiaceae bacterium. Taxonomy (GTDB): domain Bacteria; phylum Pseudomonadota; class Alphaproteobacteria; order Rhizobiales; family Beijerinckiaceae; genus RH-AL1. The sequence continues at coordinate 52,094 of CAXTFM010000007.1, read as the reverse complement.
CCTGGCGCGTGCCCGAAGGGCCGTTCACAACGTCCATGGGCGCGCGTCGGGGAGGCATCGATCCGTGAAACGCGCGCTCTCGGCCTTGACGCTTTGCTTATGCCTGCTCGTTCCGGCACGGCTGATGGCGCAGGACGTCGTTCGCATCGGCAATCTCAGGTTCGCGCATTACGGCGCCGTCTTCTACCTGAAGGGAGTCGCCCCGAAGTACGGCTTCTCCGTCGAGGAGGTCGTCTTCGCCAAGGGCGCCGACATTTACCCTGCCATGGCGGCCGGCTCCATCGATCTCGCCGCGAGCGCGGCGGACGGGGCGATCGCCGCGCGCGGCAACGGCGTGCCCATCGACATCGTGGCTGGGCTGGCGAACGGCGGTGCCCGCATCCTGGTGCGGGCGAATTCCGGCATCGGGACGCTTGCCGACCTAAAGGGGCGCAAGGTCGCCACCGCGCGGGGCGGCGCGCACGACCTTCTCTTCCTCGCCTCGGTCGCCGGCGCCGGGCTCACTTGGTCGGACCGGCCCGGTAAGGATGTCCAACTCTCCTACCTGGGCTACAGCGACCTCAACCAAGCCCTCGCGAGCGGCCTCGTGGACGCGATCTGCCAAAGCGAGCCGCAGGCCACGGCGGCGATCCAGCGCGGTGGTGCCGTCGAACTGAAGAAGCCCTATGACACGGAGATCGGCAATCCGGTCCGCGCCCTGGTGATGACCGAGCAGATGATCAGGACGAAGCCGGACTTGGCGGAGCGCGTCCTCAAGGCCTTCGTCGCCGCCACGCGCGCCTTCCAGAAGGACCCGACACTCGCAGAGAGATACGTGCGCGGAACGGTGTTCAAGGGTGCACTCAGCGAAGACGAGTACCGCGGCGCAATGCAGAACGCGTCGCTGGTAGTCGACATCGACCCGGCGCAGGTCGACGTGACCGCCAAGCTGATGGCTCGATATGGCATCGGGCACATGCGAAATCCGCCGGAGGCGAAGGACTGGGTCAGGCTCGATCTGCTCTATCGCGCCGAGGCGGCGGTCGGCCCGTGACGTCCCGCCTAGCCGGCGTTCGCGCCGCGACTCGGGGCCTGCTCGTGCCTCTGGTATTGCTGGCGGCTTGGGAGGCGGCCGGTCGGCTCGGCCTCGTGTCCCCGGTCGTGCTGCCGCCGCCCTCAACCGTCCTGCGCACCTGGGTGGCGGCGCTCTCGCCGCCGCCCGACGAGGCGCGCACGTTCTGGACGGTCGCGTTCGACGGCGAGCTTCAGCGCGACGCCTTTGCCAGCATGAGCCGGGTCGTGCTGGGCTTCCTCCTCGGCGCCGCCCTTGCGCTTCCGATCGGCCTCGCCATGGGCGCGAGCGGCAGGGCGTACGCCTACCTCAACCCCCTGCTGCAGATCCTGCGACCGATCCCGCCTATCGCGTACATCCCGCTCGCCATCGTCTGGTTCGGGCTTGGCAACCCGCCGGCCTTCTTCCTGATCGCGCTGGGCGCCTTCTTCCCCGTGCTGATCAATACGATCGCCGGGGTGCGTCAGGTCGACGACATCTACATCCGCGCGGCGCACAACCTCGGCGCCGGCCGAGGGACGTTGTTCCTCCGCGTGATCCTGCCGGCGTCGGCTCCCTTCATCCTGACGGGCGTGCGCGTCGGCATCGGCACCGCCTTCATCGTCGTGATCGTGGCCGAGATGATCGCGGTCCCCGACGGGCTCGGCTTCCGCATCCTGGAGGCGCGCGGGTACATGTGGTCCGACAAGATCATCGCCGGCATGCTCACCATCGGTCTTTTGGGCCTCCTAATCGACCTGGGCGTCACGCGCCTCAACAACCACCTGCTCCGCTGGCATCGCGGCCAGGAGGAAGCACGTCGATGAACCTCCACGCGAACGCGCCGACCCGCGCCGGCGGCGTGACCACCGCAGGCGGCGAGATCCTGGTCGAGCGTATGCGCAAGGTCTATGCCGCTGGCGGCCAAACGGTGACGGCGCTCGAGGACATCGACCTCCGCGTCCTCCCCGGCGAGTTCGTCTGCCTGTTAGGCCCGTCCGGCTGCGGCAAGAGCACCTTGCTGAACACGCTCGCGGGCTTCGAAAAGCTGACGTCCGGCACTGTCTCTTTCCAGGGCAAGACCGTCCTGCGCCCGGGACCGGACCGCTGCATGGTGTTCCAGGAGTACGCCCTCTTCCCCTGGATGACGGTCGCAAAGAACGTCGCCTTCGGCCTCGAGCTGAAGCGGGTCGGCAAGCACGAAGTGGAGCGGACCGTGGAATGTTTGCTCACGCAGTTCGGACTGCGGAACTTCGGCAAGCGGTTCCCGAAGGACCTTTCTGGCGGCATGCGGCAGCGCGTCGCGATTGCCCGCGCGATGGCCCTCGACCCGCCCGTCCTGCTCATGGACGAGCCCTTCGGCGCGCTCGACGCACTCACGCGACGGACGTTGCAGGACGAACTCGTGCGCGTCTGGACGGAGAGCGGCAAGACCATCGTCTTCGTGACCCACTCGATGGAGGAGGCGATCTACCTCGCCGACCGGATCGTCGTCATGAGCTACAGGCCAGGCACGATCGTCCTGGACGTCCCCATCGACATCGCCCGTCCCCGCGACACGGCGGCCCAGGACTTCAACGAACTGAAGCGGCGGCTTTCCGGCCATCTCATGAAGGAACAGGACCGCTTCGTTCGGGCCGAGCTCCGGGCCACCGAACCGTGAGGTAAGCCGTGGCACGGACCAAGGCCGTATTGCGCCCCCGCACCGTCGTGATCACCGACCACGTCAAGGACGTCGCGATCGCACGCGAGGTGCTGGGCGAAGCGCTCGCCGACGAGTTGCACGACGGGATCGAGGTCGCGATTGTGTGGCGTCACCGCGTGGACGACGCGTTCCTCCTTCGCCACCCAAGGATCAGGGGCGTCGTGCGATACGGCGCCGGCTTCGACAACATCGACGTCGAGGCGGCAACGCGGCACGGCGTCGTCGCCTGCAACAATCCCGCCTATGGCGTGGACGAGGTTGCCGACACCGCCGTCGCACTGATCCTTGGCTTGGTGCGCGGCATCTTCCGCTACGACGCCGTCGCGGCGGCCCTACCCGCGAGTTGGCAGGCGAACGTCCTGCCCGGGATCAAGCGGACGGGGGACACCACCGTAGGGGTGGTCGGAGCGGGCCGGATTGGAGGCTCCGTCCTGCTCAAGCTCAGGGCGCTCGGCTTCCGGACCTGCCTGTTCGATCCCCACCTCCCATCGGGGATGGAGAAGACGTTGCAATGCCGGCGGGCGCCCGACCTCGACGCGCTCCTGGCCGAAAGCGACGTCGTATCCCTCCACGCTCCGTTGAACGCGGAGACCGCCGGGATGGTCGACCGTGCCTTCCTCGGCCGCATGAAGGTAGGCACCTTCCTCGTCAACACCGCGCGCGGCGGGCTCATCGCGAGCCTCGACGACATCGAGGATGCCTTGCGGACGGGACGGCTCGGAGGCGTCGGCCTCGACGTCCTGCCGGAGGAGCCGCCTCGCCCGGGCCGCCTCATCGACGCGTGGCGCTCCGGCGCGGACTGGCTGCGGGGTCGCTGCATCATCAACCCGCACACCGCCTACTTCTCCGAACAATCGAGGGCTGAGATGCACCGTTCGGCCGCGGAAACGGCGCTGGCGATCCTCAAGGGCGTCTGGCCGCCGAACGTCCTCAACCCGTCCGTGAGGCGCACGTGGAAGCGGGCGCCGTGACCGGACCCGATCGACGGATCCGCGCAGGCGCCATAACTCCCGCCAATGCGCGCATTGCCAAATCCAATTGGGCAGCGACCCGCCGTAAAGGCCATGATGCGGGGCGCCGGCTCGGCGCATCGCCATCGACCAAGGAGTTCGCGACGTGACCAACGGCGTGCCATCGACGGGCGAGACCGGCGCAAACCGGCCATATGCCGGCCATAACGGCACGCCGTGGCACGAGCAGGCCTTCGCCGTCCTGCGCGAGTTCAACATCAGACAGGTCGCCCACCTGCCGGACGGTGGCTTGGCGCCGTTGATCGCCGCCTGCGCGGACTGCCCCGACATGGAGGTGACGCCTCTTACAACGGAGGAAGAGGGCGTGATGCTGATGGCGGGCGCCTGGCTCGGCGGCGACCGCTCGGCCATGCTCATCCAGTGCGGGGGCGTGGGGAACTGCGTGAACATGTTCTCCCTGCTGTCGGTCTGCAGCATTCCCTGCGTGATGATCGTCACCATGCGGGGCATGTGGGGCGAGTTCAATCCGTGGCAGGTTCCGATGGGTCGCGCGACGCGCGGCTGCTTCGAGCTGTTCGACTTCTCCATCCTCGACCTGGAACGGCAGGAGGACGCCGCGGCAACGATGCGCGCCGCCTGCCAGCTCGCCTACGGCGGCGGGCGCCGCGTCGCCGTGCTCGTGTCCCAGCGCATGCTCGGCGCCAAGAGCTTCAAGGAGTAGCCTCGTGGCCGATCAAGACGCCCGCCACGATAAGCTTGACCGCCGCTTCGTCGTACGCACCCTTCTCGCCGATCGCGGGGACGCGCTCATCGTCGCCGGCGTCGGCTCCACCGTGTGGGATTGCGCCGCCGCTGGCGACAGCGACCTCACCTTCCCGCTGTGGAACGCCATGGGCGCCGCGAGCATGGTGGGCCTCGGCATCGCCCTGGCGCAGCGCGACCGTCCGGTGCTGGTCATCACGGGCGACGGCGAAATCCTGATGCAGGTCGGCTGCCTCGCAACGATTGCAGCGAAGCGACCGCGGAATCTCAGCATCGTGGTCATCGACAACGAGGCCTACCAGGAAACGGGTGGACAACCGACGCACACGCGCTATGGCGCCAGCATCGCCGGCATCGCGCGCGAGTGCGGGATCGAGCGGTCGTCGCTGGTCACCACGGCCGACGAGGTGACCGCGCTGGCGTCCCAGGTCTACACGATGCAGGGGCCTTTGCTCGCGCAGGTCAAGGTCGGGATCCAACCTGTCCCGCGCGTCATGCCGCCCCGCGACGGCGGCCACTTGAAGGACCGGTTCAGGGGCGCGCTCCTTGGTCCGGCGGCATTCGAGTGAGGGTCCATGCAGCGCTTTGAGAACCTCATCGCGGGCAAGCGCGTGCCACCGGCTTCAGGTCGCTGGATGCAGAGCCTCGACCCATACCGCAACGAGCCGTGGTGCGAGGTGCCCGACGGCGACGCCGCCGACGTCGAGGCGGCGGTGGCGGCCGCCTCGCGCGCCTTCGTAGACCCTGCGTGGTCGGGACTGACCCCGACCGCGCGCGGCGCGTTGCTGCGCAGGCTCGCGGAACTGGTCGAGGCCAACGCCCAGCGTCTCGCCGAGATCGAGGTTAGGGACAATGGCAAGCTCATGGGCGAGATGTTGCTCCAGCTCCGCTACATGCCGCAATGGTTCCACTACTTCGGCGGACTGGCGGACAAGCTCGAGGGCGGCGTGCTGCCGATCGATCGGCCGGACCACTTCGTGTTCACGAGCTACGAGCCGCTCGGGGTGGTCGCGGCGATCACCGCCTGGAACTCGCCCCTGCTGCTGCTGACCTGGAAGCTCGCCCCTGGGCTGGCGGCGGGCAACACCTTCGTCGTGAAACCGTCCGAGTTCGCCAGCGCCTCCACCCTCGCCTTCGCCGGTCTCTTCGAGGAAGCGGGCTTTCCGCCCGGCGTGGTCAACGTCGTCGCCGGCACCGGCCAGGGCGTCGGGGCGCCGCTGGTCGCCCATCCGGACGTGAAGAAGATCGCGTTCACCGGGTCCGACGCGGCGGGCAAGGCGATCAACAAGGTCGCCGCCGGCCAGCTCAAGCACGTGACGCTGGAGCTCGGCGGCAAGTCGGCCAACATCGTCTTCCCTGACGCCGACCTCGACGCCGCAGCGGCGGGCGTCGCGTCCGGCATCTTCGCCGCCGCCGGCCAGACCTGCATCGCCGGCTCCCGTCTCCTCGTGCATCGCTCGATCTACGACGGTTTCGTCGACCGCGTGCGCGACCTCGCCTCCTCCGTTGTCGTCGGCGATCCCATGGATCCGGCGACGCAGATGGGACCGCTCGCCAATCCCGCTCATTACGACAAGGTCCTCCGCTGCATCGCTGACGCCAAGTCGGAAGGTGCGACGCTCGCCTTCGGCGGCGGTCCGCACGTCCGGGCCGGAGGTGGGCTCTTCGTGCAGCCCACGGTCTTCTACGACGTCGACAACCGCTCGCAGCTCAGCCAGCGCGAGATTTTCGGGCCCGTCCTCGCCGTCACGCCCTTCGATGACGAAGATGAAGCGCTGCGGCTTGCCAACGACAGCGCCTTCGGACTCGGGGCAGGCCTCTGGACGAAGGACGTCGCCCGCATCTTCCGCCTCTCCCGCGCGCTCCAGGTCGGGACGGTCTGGGTGAACACCTATCGGGCGCTCAGCTACCTCGCCCCGTTCGGCGGCGTCAAGGACAGCGGCCTCGGACGCGAGAGCGGCCAGGAGATGATGAAGGCCTACATGCAGGTCAAGACGGTCTGGATCAACAACGGCACGACGGCGCCGAAGAACCCGTTCGTCATGCGCCTGACCTGAAGGCCGAGCCGACGATCCGGTACAGGCCGCCGAAGGCTGTCTTCTGATTGGCAGGCGCGAAGCGGACTTATGGACTGCTCCACGAGCATTGGGCCGCACGGTGCCGCGATGAGGCCCGGCGCATTCGACCCTGGCGATGCGGCCGAAGCGGGTCGACGCCGTAAGGTCGACGTCCTACTGGTAGACACGTTCGTTTCCGGATCGGTCACGCCGCCTCGATCGTACGACCTCGACGGGGGCGTACCAACGACTGAATCGAAGCCGCGGTTGACGCATCGGGAGCCGGTACGCGAGTGACCCGTCGAGGAGCGCCGGTCCATGATAGCGCGGAGTGCCATCGTCCTCGGCGCCGGCATGGTGGGCGTGTCGGCCGCCGTGCACCTGCGTCACCGCGGCTGGAGCGTGGCCCTGGTCGACAACCGGGCACCCGGCGAGGGCGCCTCCTTCGGCAATGGCGGCCTCATCCAGCGCGAAGCCGTGTTCCCCCGCGCCTTCCCGCGCCGGCTCAGCGAACTCGCCCGCATCGCCGGCAACCGCACGGTTGAGGCAGCCTACCATCCCGGCGCGCTGCCCGGGCTCGCCGCACCCCTGCTGCGCTACTGGCGCCAGTCCGAGCCCCGGCGCTACCGCGACGCGGTGGCGGGCCATGCGCGCCTTATCGCAACCTGTGTCGACGAACACGTGGCGCTCGCGCGCGAGGCCGGCGCGTTGGCCCTGCTGCGCCCGCTCGGCCTGCTGCACACCTATAATAGACCGGACGAACTCGACGCCGCCCTGGCGCTGGCCGAGCAGGCGCGCCGGGAGCACGGCGTCAACTACCGCGCGCTTGACGCCAGCGCGGTGGCGGGCGCCGAGCCGAGCCTCCAGGTCGGCCGTCTCGGCGCCGTCCATTGGACCGACCCGCTCTCCGTTGGCGACCCGCACGCGCTGGTGCTGGCCTATGCGCGGCTGTTCACCGAGAAAGGCGGCACCCTGCTCACCGGCGACGCGCTCGCGCTGGAGCCGGCCGGGCGGGGCTGGCGCGTTCCCACGGTGGCCGGCGCGGTCGAGGCCGAACACGCGGTCGTGGCGCTCGGCGCAGGGTCCGCCCGGCTGACAGGGCGGTTCGGCTACGCCCCGCCCACCTTCGGCAAGCGCGGCTACCACATGCACTACGCTTTGCGCGGCAATGCCGTGCTCAACCGTCCCGTGCTCGACAACGAGAGTGGTTTCCTGCTGGCGCCGATGCACCGCGGCGTGCGTCTCACCACCGGCGCCGAGTTCGCCCGTCCCGATGCGCCGCCCACCCCCGTTCAGCTCGCGCGGGCCGAGCCTTTGGCGCGCGGCCTGCTGCCGCTCGGCGACAGGGTGGACGAAACGAGCTGGATGGGAGTGCGGCCCTGCACGCCCGACATGCTGCCGATCATCGGTCCCACCCCCGGCCGGGCCGGCCTGTGGTGCGCCTTTGGGCACGCACATCAGGGCTTCACGCTGGGTCCCACAACGGGACGGCTTCTGGCCGACCTGATGGAGGACGAGGCGCCGTTTCTTGACCCCGAGTCCTACCGTCCAGACCGCTTCCAATAGGCTATCAAGAGTTTCTTTGAAGCAGGTCAGAAGGAAACGCAGATGCATGGCGTCCAGCCTGAGCACGCCTTTTCGCCTGCAGGTTTTCATCGACGCAGCCATGAATACAGGGTGAATTCAATAAGCTTGCCTTGAATTATTGACATTGCTGACATCGAGTTAAATAACTTCTCGCCCAGGGTCGGAAAAAAGATCAAATAAACCGTAAATCTGTCAAACGGCTTCGAACGTTGACCTTCGATCGGCGTTCAATGTTGGCCCCTGCGGGTGCTTGGATGTGAGTGCCCGCCCGGGGAGCTGGTCGGGGTTGCACAGCCGGGCGGGTCCGGGCGCCGGCTTCGCGCTGCAGCGCTTTCAGATTGGTAGAAGCCGCTCGTCCTGTGATGCCACGCTCCGTTGCTGGTCCTGCTGCGGCCGGCACCCCGAACCAAGCCAGCCGAGTCAGCGACACCACGGCATGATCTAACCGCAACATCCTTGAGAGATACCTCGACGGGGGCAGCCTACGCCTCACCGATGGTGAAAATCTTCGAACACGGCGCAGAGCTGATTGCACTGCTGCTTACCGCGGTCGGCATGCTGTTCTATCGAGGGCCGCCCGACGAGGAGGAGCAGCGCGATCGGACCTGATACGCGCCGTAACCCTCGCCCGCGTCTGCCGTGTGGCCGGATACGCCGCACCGGCAGATGGCGAAGCGGAGGCGGGGCGCGGTGAGATGGACGGCGGATCGGCGCATCGCAGGCGCCATCGGTCCGCTTTTTATATGGAGATGCCAGATCGCCTATGGTGAAGTCTGCCGGCACCGTGCCGGGAGTTCCATCATGCCAGGAGTCCGCCTGACGAGGCGATGGGCAAAGATCGCGCGAACTGGTGATTGCGTTTACCTGACGAACGTCGGGATCATGCCCGTGGTTCTGTCCAACGCGAGCCAAAGGCTCATGCCGGGCGGTTCCGCCCTCCACCTCCGTCTACCTGCCGATCTTGCAGCTTGCGCTGTCGTCGGCATAACCGAGCTTGCCGTGACGATCACGCCCGGTCTGCCAGCCCGGCGTGAACGGGACATGCAGACTTAGCAGAAGTGTGGTCAGCGAATGTCGCGCGCGCCGACCCCATACGCGAACGGACCACGCCCGCCACACCTCGCGAGCATTCCGGACGGCGTCCACGAATTGCTGATGTGTGTCGCCGTGCCTCGGCCTGCGCCCATGTGCTGGTTGCCCAATGCTTCGCCATGCGCGATGGGTGTGGTGGGGAAAGTCGGCTCGCTGCCCCGCGCTGCGCAACCACGTCCTCGTGCGTCGCGGTGGTCGATCAAGTGAACAAGAATGTAAATGTCGCATCGACATGGCGGACGTGGTGTGAAGGCGCCATACGTTGTCGGTCAGGCAAGTTGGGCTGACCATCGCTTTCCGCATGTAGACGTGGACGTGAGCGAGCCTGACATCGCCTTCTAGAGCTGGCCTTGTAGCTCAACTGGATAGAGCAGCCGCCTTCGAAGCGGCAGGTTGCAGGTTCGAGCCCTGCCAAGGTCGCCATCCCATGTTGGCGTGAGCCGAGGACCATCGGCATAGCAGCGCATCAGCCTACGCGATCAGCAGAACTATGCCTCCAGCGGTTGCCGCTCGTTCTTCAGCTATGCCGCGCGCGTCGCTTTAAGATACACAAGCTTATCGTGACAACGGTAGCGGTCTTTTCTGTGTAGAACATCTATTCCTAGCTGAGGCTGACCGGTGACCGCACCGCCGTCGATCTGAAAGGTTGCTGAATGGACGGGTCAGGCGGCCAAGTCGGCGAGCGCCGACACAACCCGCATCGGCGCGGTCGAACGCCGACTTTTAAAGCCGTTCCGGTGTCGGCGAACGCCGAGACGGAACGCCGGGACGTACCCGCACGGCCACTCCCGTGCGGACCTGGCCAAACGCCACCGCGCCCGACGCGGTAATGCCGACCAGTACGTAGAACAGCGGCCCGAGATCGAAGATGGTGGCGATCAGCACCGCCGGAACCAGCGCGCCGAGCACCCCCACCCGCGCTGCAGCGATGAGCTTACGCTCTTCGTCGGCGAGGTCGTCGCGTGGGCGGACGAAGGACAAGGCGAGGATCAGCACGCCGAAAAGGAGCAGGCCGATCACGCCGAGGTTGGAGGCGAGGAGGTAGATGAAGTTCGACGTGCGGGTTGCGCCGATGCCGGCACCGAGCCCGTAGGTGTCGAGGAAGATCTTGCCGGCCTGGGCATTGAGCGCGCCGCGCTCCAGCGCCGATTCCGACTGTCCCTTGTGGATCACGGTGGTGTCGATCATGTCCCAGGCGGCGGTCGCAAAGCCCGGCGCCACGATGAGAACCGCACATACGAGGAAGGTGCCGGCCAGAAAGAGCAGCACGAGCGCTTTGAAGGCCCTGCCGTCACCGCGCAGGATCAGCATCCAGCCGGCATAGGCGGCGAAGGCGATGGCGAAGATCGCCAGGCCGGCGTAGGCCGTCGATGAGGTCGACAGCAGCAGGAAGGCCACAAGCGCGAAGCTGTAGAAGCCGGTGAGGCGCGGGCGCACCCGCAGCACGAACAGGGCGAGATTGACGGCGAGCAGGTCCAGCGAGAAGGAGGCGAAGGCCGACGCCTCGCTGAACGAGCCGGAAATGCGCTTCAGCCCGTTCGACTCGTCCTCGGTGAGGAAGGCATAGTTGCCAGTGTGGATCACGTCGAGCAGGAAGCCGGTGTGCGTCGCCGCGGTGATGAGATCGATCGCGGCCAGCGCCAGGTTCATGCCGGTAAGTGCCAGCAGCGCCTGCAGCATCGCCGTATAGCCGCCCGGGCGCCGCGATAGCGAGCTGACGCAGAGCGCCAGCACGAAGCTGCCAATGGCGTAGACCGATTGCGTGATGTTGCCGCTGGAAGGCCTCAGCGGCACGGGACCGCTATCGATCGCCGTGCGCTCCAGCGAGTTGACCTCGACCGCGCCCTGGAACAAACGCGGCAGAAAGATCGCCGAGGGCACCACCCAGAGCAGCAGCAGGAGGTAAACGAACAGCACCCGGCGCGGCGACACCTCGGCCAGCGCAGTGCCCAGGCCGCCGCGCATCGAGACGACGCGCAGCACCAGGAATAGCAGGAACAGCTTGGCCGGCGTGATCGAGGCGCCGCCAAGCGCCGGCAGGTCGGCGGCATCGGCGGCTTCGAACAGCGTCAACAGCACGGTCGACATCAGTGCGCGGCGGAAGTCGCCGAATTGGCACCAGATGCCGAGCAGGATGACGATGGAGCCTGTCGCTGTGGGGATCATCGGAAAGCGAGACATCCTGCGAGGGCGAGGGCCAAGCTCAGCTTCGCCGGAGTGGACTTGCGGCGGACTAGTGCGTTTTCCCGGCTTGCATCGCCGCCTTCACCGCCTTGCTGAAGACCGGCGCAAGCAGGTCGTAGCCGTGGTCGGTCGGGTGGATACCATCGACGAAGAGCATCTTGTCGGTGGCCGCGGCATCCGACCCCATCACCGGCGAGGCGGCGTAATCGGCGATCGCGTCGACCCCGTGCGCCTTGCCCCAGCCCGGCCCGCGCAGGATGGCGTCGAATGCGGCACGCACTGTCGTGAAGGGTGCCCAGTCGCTCGGCAGCAGCGTGCCAACCACGACGCGGTCGACGCCGGCAGCGCGCATCGCGGTGATGTAGCGAGAAAGGTCGTCGGCATAAGCCATCGCACCGCCTCCGTAGCCGACGAGATCGTTGCGCCCGATCAGCACGGTGAGCACCACCTTGCGGCCGGCCCGCTTGTCGAAGATCAGGCGGGCGTCGTCCTCGAGACGTCCGTAGAGGCTGTTGACGGCGGGACCGTCGGTGGGCGAGCCGAGCGTCGATTGCGACCGCGCCGTATCGATCGCCTGGGTGCCCTTGGGCAGACAAGCACGCTGCACGAAGGAGCGCCCGTCGCTCGCGCCCTGGCCGAAGGTGATGCTGTCGCCCTCGGCGAGAACGAGAAAACGGGCTGCATCGGTCGGATTGGAGGAGGCGTCGCAGGTGGCGGCACTGACGGGCGAGGCGAGGGCAAGCATCGCGGCAAGGGCCAAGCTGGTCGGGGTCGCGCGCCGCATGGGATCTCGTCCGAAGTGGAGCGAGACGATAGCGACAATTCCTTGCCGCCCCGTGAATCGCGTTGCGCTGCAACCTTGCGGGTCTAGCACCCGTCGAAAGAAGCGCGGGCGCCGGTTGGATGCGTGCTCAAGGCGCCCTTCCCGCAACGACTCTGTAAACTTAGGCATGCCACGCTCGCCGACACGCCTGCGGCAGGACCGTTGCGGGACGGAGACGCCCGCCGGATGCTCGCCAACCTCTTCCGCATGGTCCGCTTGCTGCCCGACACGCTCGGGCGTGCCGACGCGCGTTCCTACATACCTGAACTCGACGGCTTGCGCTGCCTGGCCATCGTCTTCGTGCTGGTTTGGCATGGCGCGTTGCGCGCCGCACGGTACCTCGACCACGTCGCCGCGCCGGGCGGACACATCGCCACTTGGTACGCCTACTTCCCGCACGGGGAGATTGGCGTCGTCCTCTTCTTCTTCATTTCCGGCTTCGTCGTTTCACAGCCATTCCTGCTCAGGCCGCGCGGCGCGTGGAAGATCGGCCAGTTCTACAGGCGCCGGTTCGTGCGCATCTACCCGCCCTATCTCGTCGCAATCACGCTCTGCTTCGTCGTTCTCGGCGTCGCCGGCCACGTGCCGGCAGATGCCTACGCCTTCAGGGACGCGAGCGTGCCGCTGGCGCAAAGCTACCTCGCCAGCCTGTTCTACCTCCACGGCGTGGTCTTCAACGCGCCGTCCCCTCTCAATCCGCCGATGTGGTCGCTCGAGATCGAGGTCGCCTTCTACGCCGTGCTGCCGCCGCTGATGGGGCTCTACGCGCGCACCGGATCACGACGCGTTCGGATGGCCGTGCTGGCGAGTCTCATCGCGGCGGCGGTGATCGTCTCGAGCCTGCTGATCTCGTCGTCCGAGACGGACCTGCGGCTGCGTTGGGGCCTGTTCTATCACGCCTACCTGTTCCTGCTGGGCGTGCTCACCGCCGACCTTGTCGGTGATCTTTCCGGCTCCAGCATACGCAAGGATGGGCGCGGCGACGTCGTTTTTGCCGCCGGTCTCGCGGTCCTCGTCGGCATCGGCGTGACGATGACGCACTTCGACGCGCGTATGCCGAGCAGCCTTTACGCCTTCGCGGTCCAGGGCTCGACGATTTCATCGCTCGCGATGGTGTTTCACGGCGCCGTCCGCGGCCGTTGCGCGTCGGCCTGGTTGAGCCGGCCCTGGGTCCGCCTCGTCGGCACGATGTGCTTCTCGATCTACCTCACCCACATCGTCGTCATGACGGCGGTTGGCGAGGTTCTAGGACGCGTGCTGCACGTGCACCAAACCTGGGCGGCCTACCTCGTGTTCCTCGGCGTGCTGGTACCGGCCTCGCTCACCGCGGGGTTCGTCTTCTACGTGACGGTGGAGCGGCCGTTTGCGCGCCGGACAACCACGTCAAAGGCTGCGAGCGAGCGCGCCTTGGTCGTCACGCCGCTCAATGGATGACGGGAAAAGGGTCGGCACTGCCGGTCGGACCGCCCTCGCGCCGTTGTTTGCCTGGAACGGTAACGAAACGCCATTGGCACCACGCGCCTCCCCGGCGCCCTCGAACAGATCGAGCAACGGCCGGATAATGCTTCGGACATCCTCGCTGGCAGGTGCAGGTCCGGCAGGAAGGCCGCATCGCGGCCAGGCCACACGGCGGCGATCGTTCACCTGATCGCGTCGAGGCACAGTCGGCGCTGATCCTGCGGGCCTGCGAGGGATGCCCGCAGCTGTTGCCCCACGCGAGATGGAAGTAAGACCGGCGCAACCTTTCATCGCCGACATGGGAGCTGGAGCTTGGACTTGGACCGGCATCGCGACGATCGAGCAGGGCAGCGTCTCGCCGCCGGCCTCTGGCTTGCTGCCGCACTGTTCTACGTCGGAAGCGAGCTGGCGGCGGCGTCCGCGTTCTCGCCTCGCTACAGCTATGCCCGCAACTACATCAGCGATCTCGGCGTCACGCTCTGCGGGACGATCTATGAAGGCCGTTCGATCCGTTCGCCCCTTCACGGGCTCATGAACGGGGACCTCATCATCCAGGGCCTGCTGTTCCCCGGCGGCGCCCTCGCCATTTCCCGGTCGCTTTCGCGCGCGACGGCGTCCGCCCTCGTCGCCGTCGCCACCTTGAACGGTATCGGCAACGCCTTGATCGGAGCCTTTCCCGAAAACATGCCCGGACAGTTCACCGCTGCCCTGAGCTGCCACGTGCTCGGGGCGTTGCTGGCGATCGTTTGCGGCAACGCGACCGCCCTGATGTCGGCGTCGATCTTCCGGAACCTCGGACTACCCCGTATCCATCGACGCGCGAGCATCGCCTTGCCACTCGTGGCTGCCGTGTCGCTCGCGATGCTCATCGGCGCGCGCAGGTCGGGAGCGCAGAGCGTGCTACCGGATGCGGTTTGGGAAAGGATCAGCGTCTACACGATAACGGCCTGGGAAGTGCTCACCGCTGCCTGCTTGGTGGTCAGGACACGCAAGTGGTGATCGTTGGCGTGGGTTGCAGCTTGCTGGCGCGGCGATACGCACGACGAGGACGTTCGCCGTGAACGCGCCCATGTCCGCCATTCAGCCGTTACCCGGAGATACTCGGACGTGGCCGTTGCGAGCGTGTGACGAGGAGATTTGCCGAATGTGGGTGGCCGGCTTGCCCAGGTTGGTGCGCGTGGCGATCGGGAGAGGAACGACGTGGCACGGAACGACGTGGCACGTCGCCTTGCAGCGCCGGCGCGGGTGACGACCGCGGACCGGATGGCGGCCGCGAGCGGCGGCGGGCACCCTCGTCAGCGTCGTGCCAGCAGGTCGGACACCTGCTGGCGCACGCCGCCCCACAGCGTGAGTCGCCTGTCCTGCGCCGGCGTGACGATCACCGTCGCCGTCATGCCGGCGGCAAGCGCGACATCGGGTGGCACGCGGTCGATCTTGATGCGCACGGGGATGCGCTGGGCGAGGCGCACCCAGGTGTAGACGGCCTCGACCGACGGCAGTCCCTGCGTGCTCACCGCGGCGTTGGCCGTGGCGATGCCGCGCGTGATGCTTTGCACGTGGCCATCGAGCGGCGCGCGGTAGCCCATCAGCTCGACCCGCGCCGGATCGCCGACGGCGAAGCTGCCCATCTTGGTTTCCTCGAAGTAGCCCGACACCCAGTAGGAGTCGCTGTCGACGATCGCGATGTTGGGCGAGCCGACGTTGGCGTAGTCCCCGACGCGCAGCAGCAGGTTGGTCACGTAGCCGTTCACGGTCGAGCGCACGTCGGTCCGTTGAAGGTTGACCCTGGCCTTCTCCTGGTTGGCCAGCGCCGTCTGGTAGGCCCCCTGCGCCACCTCGAAGTCGCCGGCGTAGCGCTGCTTCTCTTCCACCGAGGTGGACAGGGTGGTGAGCTGCTGGCGGCGGGCGTTCTGCTGCTGCTTGACGTCGAGATCGGCCTTCTTGCTGGCCACGTCGGCATCCGCCATGTCGAGGGCGATCTTGAAGTCGACCTTGTCGATTACGTAGAGCAGGTCGCCCTTGTGGACGAAGTCGTTGTCGGCGGCGTGCAGCGCCGTGATCTGGCCGGCGACCTGCGGGGCGATGTTGGCGACCTGGACCCGCACCTGCCCGTCGCGCGTCCATGGCGCGACCATGTAGTGCTCCCACAGCCCGAACACGGCGACGCCCGCGGCGATGAGGAGGACGCTCGTCAGGATGACGCGAAGGACGCGGCGCGCGCGGTTGAACATGGGAGGCTCAGGTCATGAGGTTGAGGGCGGCGAGGAGGCACACGTAAAGGGATGCCTCCGCCAGCACCGGATGCCAGAACCATCGCTCGAAGCGCAGGCGCACGAGGACGAGGTGCAGGGGCACGAGCGCCAGCGCGGCGAGCAGCGCGTACTTGACGAAGGGCGAGACGAGCAGGCCCGCCACCACGAACTCCTTCACCGTTCCCGCTTCCTCATGATCGTGGCCTGATCGGGCGCCGCAGCAGCTCGACGCGGCGCAGCAGGCGCAGCTCGCGTCGCGTCGCCAGCGCCGTACCGTAGAGCGCCGCCGCCGCGCGCACCAGGGCGAGCGTGGGCTGCTCGGCTTGCAACGCGCCCGTCGAGGCGGCGCGGAGGTAGTCGCCGGCAAGCGCCGTCGTCTCCTCCAGCGACAGGCTCGGCAACACCGCCCGCGCCCGCGCGTCGAGACTGGGCTCGACGCTGCCCCGCGCGGCGTCGAGCCAGCGCCAGGCGCGGCGCACCGCCACCGTGAGGTTGCCGATGTCGACGAGGCGCGTCATCGTTCCCCGGCGCGCCCGCGTCGGCGCGATGCGCCCCTGCCACGTCTTGAACTGGGCGAGGCGGTCGTAGTGCCGGCTCAAGCGCGGCAGCTCCTGCCGGCCCTTGTCGGCCAGCGCCCGGCGCAGCCCGGCGCCGACCGCCAGCGCCAGGCGGAAGCGCCGCTGCGCCGGATCGACCGGCAGCACCAGCAGGAAGGACAGGAAGATGGCGAGGCCCGACACGGTGAGCATGGTCGCCGTCTGCACGAAGGCGGCGGGGTCGAGCGTCTGCACGTTGGCGGGGGCGATCAGCACCACCGTCTGCACGCCGACGATGAGCCCGGCGCCGGGCAGGCCGGCGGTGATGAACCAGCACATGGCGACGACGAGCGGCGCCAGCGCAACGATGAACAGCGGGAAGCCATCGATCAGCGGGAACACCAGAAAGGAATAGGCCGCGCCGACCACGGCCACGGCCGGCATGCCGAACAACGCCGCCCGCCCCATCACCATCGGATCGGGCTGCACCGCACCGAGCGACACGAACACGGCGGTGAACAGCACCGCGGTCGCCGTGTCCGCGATGCCCGACAGGACGGAGAGCGCGGCGGCGACGCCCACGGCGACGAGCACGCGCGCCGCGTTCAGCATGACGGCGAACCAATCGACGTGCACGGGGATGGCCACGCGCCGCCGGGGCCAGAAGCCGACGCGCAGCGCCCGCAGCCCGTCCCTGACGTGGCCAAGCGTTTCGACCAGGAACAACAGCCTGTCGAGCACGTAAGCCTCGCCCATCGTCAGGGTGCCGGCGGCCAGCGCCTGCAGTGTCAGGGCCTCGATGGCGGGGAGCCGCTTCTCTGGCCGTTGCAGCCGCACCGCCTCGCGCACCAGGACGACCGCCTCATCGACCACGCCCGAGGCACGGTCGAGGGCGGCAAGGCCGGCGCCGACCGCCTGGATGGCGGAGATCGTTTCAAACAACCCGAGCAGCGCGCTGCGACCGCCGGCGGCGCGGGCGCGCCCGTTCGACTTTTCGGGTGTCGCGAAGGTGATCTCGCCTCGAAGGGGCATCAGCCGCGCGCTGAGGTCCACGCAGGTCGAGGCGTCGGGCTGGCGCCGGCGTTCCAGTGTCGCGAGCGCGAGGGCGACGACGTCGCCGGTGGTGTCCCGCAGCTTGTCGATGAGCGCGCGCGACGACTCCGGGGTCCTGAGGACCATGTTGGTGAGCGCGGTTGCGGCAATGCCGAGCACGATGGCCGCCACGCGATTGATGGCGGAGGTGAACACGGCCGTCGGCGCGTCGATGTCGGTGACGGAGATGATCGCGATGGTGTAGCCGGCGAGGATGCAGGCATAGGAGCGGAAGTCGCGGAGCACGCTGCCGAGCGCGGTTTGCGCCGCCATGACAACGGCGAAGCTCGCCAGCAGCATGGTGCGGTCCTGCGGGAAGAGGGCGGTGAGCGCGACCGCCACGGCCACGCCGACCACCGTCGCCGCGAACCGGTAGATGGCCTTCGACAACACCATGCCCTGCTGCGGCTGCGCGAGAATCAGCACGCAGACGCCGGCGCTCGACGCGCCCTGGAGCTGGAGAAAGAAGGCGGCATAAAGGGCGAGGGCGAGCGCGACCCAGGTTCGGAAGGCGAACCACGTCGTGCCCGGCGGCAGCAGGGGCTTGCGCGGCAGAGGGGCCGAAGAGGCCCGCCCCGTCGACGCTGTCGCCGCCGCACTCCCGAGTCCTGGTGAGCGACGGTCCTGCATACGTCACGCTCTCAACGTACGGTCACGTGTTTCCAAGAAACCGGCATGCCGATCGTGCCGCCCCGCCCACGTCGCCCTGCAACGATGCGCTTGCCGTATGGCGTCGGTTCAGGACGCCTGACCCTGGCACGGCGCGCCCACGTGCTGCAACTCCTGGTGTCGGTCAAGCCCGAGGTGCTCCTCCGCGACGAACCGTTTTCCAAGCGCGATGGGCGACGGCGGCAGGATATGGAAGGCCGAGATCCGGGCGTTGCAGCGCTCCCTCGGCAGCACGACGACCGTCGTGCTGCCAGACCAGGGCGCGGCGCTCAGCTTCGCCCTGGTGGTCATGCGCGCTGGCCACATCGAGCAGGACCAAAGGCCGCAAACCATCGCCGAGCGGTCCGGCTGACGGTGCAGCGAAACCATAGGGAGATCGCGAGAGGGCGCCGATGTGCGATGTCGTACGCAGTACCATTGACACCATAGGCCGTTCATCGACAGCCTGCTAAAAAAGGACGGCAAGCGAAGTCCAAGGATTTTCAGGGTCGTACATCAGGGAGGGAACGAAGCTGAAAGGCTCGGTTGCCGGTAAGGGTCATCGATCCCAGCCACCACGTTGGCGCCAGCTTCGAGCAATGCAGAAGGAGTTTCAATGACACGGCTCGGCTCGCCGAGTGTCGGCGCGATGTTCCCGCAGGCCAACGCAGAGCCCCTTGCGCCTTCGCGGACCCGATCGTCGAGTTCGCGGCCGCCACTTCCTTGATGTTCGCGCCAAAGCTTCTCCAAGGGTCGAGAGTCAGCATGCTGGTATCCTGTGCTTTGGCCGCCGTTGCGATGGGTCTGATCATCGGCCGCCTGTACCCCGTGGTCGCCTTGTTGATCGTCAGTCCCCTCGTTGGTGTGGTCGCGGCGGTCGCCGCCTCGGGCGAGGGGTGGTCGTTTTGGCACTCCGCGGTGTTCGGCGGCGTCGCTTTATCCCTGTTCCAGTTGTCGTTCCTGGGAGGCGTGCGCCTTCGACCGGGCTCCAAACGGTCCACCGTGGCCGAACTCGCCGCGTCGCCGCCCGAGGCGGCGGACGACGGCACGATCGTGCGCGTGGAACGCTCGCGCTAGACGCGCAGGACGGGGGCGTCGGCCGGAGCCCGAAGGAAGGCTGCCGCGTCCGATGGCGTGCCCTCGTGCTCGACGGCTTCGGCGAGTTGCCGTAGATGGCGTCGCGAGCCCGTGCCCACGACGGCCGTGGTGACGAGGGGATGCCGCGTCACGGCACGGACAGCGGCGCACGGTGTGCTTTCGCCGCGATATCGGATCACTTCGCGGACCACCACCCCGATGCGTCGGTCCCGGATTGCACGCTGCGTCGATCGATCCATGCCTTGCAGAATATCGACCGGTATCTCCACGAGGTCCAGGCCGTCGAAGGCCAGTGCGGCCGCGAGCGCCTCGGCGTCGTCGCAGGCGATGCCGAAATGACGGATCTTCCCAGCGCGCTTGATCCGCGCGAGCACGTCACCGACCTCCGCGTTCGCCAGTTCGCGGGCATTCGGACTGTGGAGCAGCACCGCGTCCACCGCGTCGACGTTCAGCCGTCGCAACGAGGCATCGACGGCGCGTTTGATCGCGGCGGCCGAAAAATCGGCCCCCATCACACCCTCGCGGCGCGCCGTGATGCCTTTGCCTCCGCTTGCCCACCGCCTGAGCAGGGGTTTGACCAGCGGCTTGATGGGGCGGAGCAGCCGCATCTTCGCCGAGAACGTCTTGCCGACCTTGGTGATCACGAACGCCTTGTCGTCCCGGCGCCGCAGGAGGCGGCCGATGGCGCGCTCGCTGTCGCCCTGGCCGTAGATGTCGGCGGTGTCGAAGAGCGTCACGCCGAGGTCGAGGGCGTACTCGAGAAGGCGGAGGGTTTCGGCGCTCGTCATGGCGTTGCTGAAGGAGCCGATGCGGCTGCAACCAAGGCCGAGCACGGGCAGCTTCGTGGCGGACTGACCGAACGTTCGCATGAGCATCGGCGTGACCTCGGCAAGTTGACTCGAAGGCGAGCGGACGAGGGTCTTACGAGACCTCGGCCAGGGCCGCGGTCGCCGTCGGCACATGCGGCGCGGTCGCGACAAGGTGGTCGGCGAGCCGAAGCGCCAACGCCAGCACCGTCAGGGTCGGGTTCGCCTGACCCGACGTCGGAAGGACCGACGCGCTGGCGACGTAAAGGTTCGCGATGCCGTGGACGCGGCACTGCCCGTCGACGACGCCCTCCCGTTCGCTCGTCGACATGCGCGTGGTCCCGATGTGATGGCCGCCGACGATCCCGAGCCGGCGGGCGCGGTCGGCGAGGACGTCCTTGTCGAACACGAGCGTGCCGCAGCCCGTCGCCGCGAGTCGCTCGGCGAGGACCGCGTGGGCCCGGCACAAGCTTTCGATGTCGAGATCGGCGAGCCGCCAGTCGATGTGCAGGCGCTGCATGCCGTGACGATCGCGCCCGTCGCTCAGCGACACGCGGCTGGCGTGGTTCGGTGCCTGTTCGGCGTGGAATTCGAGCTGGTAGCGGTGCTCCAGCGAGGCGAGGACGACGGAGGGCAGTTTGCGTCGTGCCATCGTACGGTCCCGCATCCACATGCGTGCGAAGCGCGTCAAGGGAAGCGGCTGGCGCAGGACGTTGGCGACGTGCCGCGCATAGGCCGATGCCGGCACGGGCGCTTCGTTGAACTTGGCGGCGTATTCGCGCTGCACGAAGCGCTTCGACAGGAACATGGCCGACAGGATCGCATTGCCGTGCGCCGGGTCGCCTGGGTCGGGAAGGTGGGTGCGGAAGGTGGTGTTGAGGAGCCGATGCCGCCGTTGCGCGCCGGCGGTGAGCCAGAGCCGTCGTCGGACGTAGATCCCATCGGCGTCGCGCGCGTAGTCGAACATCACCGGCGCGCGGCCGCGGTCGAGGGCTATGGTGGCCGCCGTCGTACACAAATGGCTCATGTAGAAACGGCCGAGCGTGTCGCCGCCGTTCCCGAGGCCGTTGCGCCTGACGTCATTCGAGGCGAGGAGCAGCCGGGTCACCTCGAGCCCGCCGCCCGCGAGCACGTAGGCCGATGCCCGCACACGGTGACGTGCCCCCGAGCGCGCCACGATCTCCAGCGCTTCGACCGCATTGCCGTCTGCCGCCGAAACGACCCTCGTCACGACGGCGTGCGGGAGCAGGTCGATCGTCGGCGAGTCCTGCAGGAGGCGTTCGAAACGCTTGAAGAAGTTCGTCGGTTTGCTGAAACGCTCCAGCGTCGTCTCGACGTCGTCGCCGTCCAGGCCACGGACGAGTTCCCCCTGCGTCCCGGGTAGCACCGAGCGGGGATCGAACGCGTCGCGGCCGGCTTCCGCCGCGTCGAGCGCGCCGGCGTAGTACGGCGCGACATCGGCATGGGCGATCGGCCAGCCCGAACCCGCGACCCACGTGCGCCGCTCGAAGTCGATCGGGTCGAAGGGAATGCAGCGACCGCCCCAGATCCGCGTCGTGCCGCCGAGCGCGCGGACGCGGTAAAGGTCCGGCGCAGGATGGGTGGAGCCTTGCGCCAGCACGCCGGCGAGGTCCGCGCGCCCCTGCTGCGTTTCGCGGAAGGCCCCGGCCTCGATGACGAGGACGCGACGGTTCACGCGTCCAAGGGCTTGCGCCAGGGTGAGGCCCGCGGCACCCGCGCCGACGATCACAAGGTCGTAGCTGCGGTCCGCCCGCGCGAGGACCGTTTCATCGACGATCATGGAGCGCTCGCCCGCGAGCCGATCGCGGCGCGCCGTCCGTGCGCCGCGCCGCGCGCGGTCCCGCCGAAGCGGTCGACGAAGACGGCGGCGGAGCGCGGATACTGGCCGGTCGAAATAAGCGTGTTGTACTCGGGCGAGGGATTGTCCCAGTAGCTTTGGTAGAAAGGGGCGCTCGCCGCGAACCAATCCGCCATGCCCGCGATGAAGACGGGATCGTCGCCGGCGCCATGCCCGTCCGGTCGGGTTCCCGTGCCCCACTCGCTGTAGGCCGTCGGCTTGCCGTGTGCCTGCGCGAAGGCCTTGTGCCACTTGAGGCCGAACGGCTCGTTCAGGTAGGTGTCCCAGCGCGCGACGGGGTCGGCCTGGTCGGGCGTCCAGTATTCGTCGTAGACGTCCATGCCGATCACGTCGACGACGTCGTCGCCGGGATACGCGCGCGGCGGGTCCATCGTGTGACGGCGATGGTTCGGACACCATTCGAACCGGAAGCGCTGCCCGGGCACGCTGCGCATGACGGCGACGATGTGGCGGTAGTCGGCGATGAACCCGTCGGGGTCCTTGGCCGCGGCCCAGGGCATCCAGTCGCCGTTGAACTCCCAGCCGATGCGCACGACCGCATCGGGAAAGTCGTTCGCAACCAGGGCCGTCGCGGCATGGCGGAAGGCACCGTCGTGCTTGCCCGCGATCCCGTCCTGAAACGTCCCGCCCTCGGACCTCGGCATCATCGGCACGGACATGGTCAGCGCGATCCCCGAGCCCTTCCAGCACCCGGTGAGCCAGTCGATGCTCGAATCGAGGTCGGCCCAGTTCGTCTGCGCGAGGGCGTCGACGGTGCGGTCGACCTTGCGCCCGACGAAGCGCTCGAACGACGCCATCCTGGCCCTGCCGTCGCAGCCGGGGCCGCGATAGGCGCCGAGTTCCGTCGCGTGGACCGCGCCACCCATCGCGAGGCTGGCCGACAGTGCCATAAACATCGAGCGCCGCAGCGAGCGCCGCATCAGGCGACCAAGCTCATCGCGCGCGCCCAGTCCGCCGTCATCGCGAGGCCACGATCGACGCGGGTCGGCGGCGTGAAGCCGATCGCCTCGGCCGCCGCCATGCCGTAGGTCACGTCGGCGGCGAAGCGCTGCATCTCGTCGTCGTTGGGCTTGAGACGCAGGTCCTCCTCGGTGCGCTTCATCAGGTCCTTAGCCCGCGGGCTCCTGGCGGCGACCGCCATCAGCGTGGCGCGATGGTTCGCCAGCACGTATTTGCCGAACTGACGGACCGGGCGCCGCAGGGCGACCTGGAGGCCGAGGCCGGCGGCGGCGCGCGCAGGCGGCGCGAGCGCGGGGTAGCCGAGCGCGTCGTTGAAACGCTCGATGTAGGAGTTCCACGTCGGCACTTCCGGGCCGTTGGCATTGAAGACGGCATAAGGCCCGGTGTCGTGGGTCATCAGGTGACGCGTGAAGTGCACGAGGTCGCCGACGTAGACGACGTTGCACTTGCCCTCGCCGAGCGGTCCCAGCCGGCGCCAGCCCCCGGACGCGAACCGCTTGAGGTACGGCATCGTCCACTGCTCGCTGAACGGCCCGTAGATCAGCGTCGGGCGCAAGGCGACGACCGACATCGTCGCGTCCGCCATCTCGCGGCAGATCTGCTCCGCCTTGATCTTGCTCGCGCCGTAGGCGGTGAGCGCGCCGACCGGCGCCGTCGTTTCCGCAACGGCGCCGAGCGCGTCGCCGTAGACCGCGACGGAACTCATGAAGATGATCTTCCGCACGCCGGCGGCGCGCGCCCGGTCAAGCAGCAACCGCGTCCCGTCCGTCGTCACCGGGCTGTCGTCCTCGCGCCCGCGTGCGCAATGCACCACCACGTCGATGCCGGCCAGGGCGGCGTCCAGCGACGCCCTGTCGAGGACGTCGCACAAGGCGATCTCCAGGGGGAAGCGGGCGATGCGCGCGGCGCCCGACCAGCGGGAAATGCCGGCCCTCACGTTTGCCCATCCCGAAAGGTGCATGGCTTCGGCGAACCAGCCGCCGACGAAGCCGTTGGCGCCGGTTACGAGGACGTGCGGCTTGGAGCGTCCAGCGGTCGAAGTCATGCCAGGACCTCCGACGCCAAGCGTCTCACCTGGCCGCCGACGAACTCGTCGTAGCACTTGGGCAGGATGTGACCGGCGTCGGCGTAGATGCTGTCGATCAGTTCGAGCGGCGCGATGGTGCTGGCGGCGTCGATCATCAGCGCTTCCCGGCCTTCCGACGCCGCCAGCACGTTGGCGATAAGGCGGGTGGCGGCGGCGACAGGGTCTGCGCCGCCCTTGGCCCAGACGACGTGCCAGTCCTTGGCCGCGGTCCGCATCTCGATCCTGTCGTAGTCCGCCGTCGAGCCGCGGATCGCGCCCTTGGTCCCCTCGATGAGGAACTGGTTCTTGAGCTTGACGAGGAAGCTCAGGCGCAGATCGATCGTCGCCCGTCCAACGGCAAGCTCGGCACGCACGCCGGCCTCCGGGCCGCCCTGGCCATCCATCTCCGCGCGCACCAGCGTCGGCTTCGCCTGCAGCCACCAGCAGATGAGATCGAGGGCGTGGACGCCGATGTCGAGGAGCACGCCGCGCGGCCGTCCCTGCCAGGGGCGGCGGAAGTTGAAGCCCGACTGCGAGGGCCAGTCGAACTTGTGACCTTCTTCCCAGGTGAT
Source organism: uncultured Beijerinckiaceae bacterium (assembly GCA_964243435.1). Lineage (GTDB taxonomy): Bacteria > Pseudomonadota > Alphaproteobacteria > Rhizobiales > Beijerinckiaceae > RH-AL1. The sequence continues at coordinate 27,516 of CAXTFM010000007.1, read as the reverse complement.
GCGCGTGATCTCGCCGAGCGTGCCGGCCTGTACGATCCCGCGCACGAGCGCATTGGATGGACCCGCGCGGCGGGACTGGTTGACCGAAAGTGTGACGCGGCCGGCGGCCGCCTCCACCATCCTGCGCGCGTCCGCCGCGCTTTCGGCGATGGGCTTCTCGATGATGAGGTTCACGCCGCGCGCGATGAGCGCCAGCGTCGTTTCAAGGTGGAGGTGGCTCGGCGTGGCGTTCACGGCAAGCGCGACGGTCGAGGGCAACTCCTCATGCCGGCGCACGGTGCGCTCCGGCGAGAAACCGAAGCGGGTGACGATCTCGCCCGCGCGCTTCGCATTGGGTTCGACCAGCCACGTCCTGGATCGCCACGCTTCGTCGCCGGCCAGTGCTGGCAGGTAGGCGAATTCCGCGATGGCTCCGCACCCGATGATGGCAAGCGCGTTCGTTGGCTTCATTTCCGGACTTCCCCTTGGCTTCGTTCGGCATCGCGGCTGCGTCAGGCGAGCGTGGTCAACCCATCGCGTAAAGGGCGTCGCGGGTGCCCTGCGCCATGCGCGTCGTCGCGGCGATGTCGACCTTGTTGAGGACGACGCCTGCCGTTCGCTCCCGCAGGAGCGGCGTCAGCCGCATGGCTTCCTTGACGACCGCGCGTCCGGTGGCGCCCCATTGCACGACGAGGACGAAGGCGCCGATGCACGGCGCGAGAACGGCTGCCTCGGGCATGGTCACGAGCGGGGGGAGGTCGAGGACGGCGAAGTCGTAGGTTTCGGCGGCAGTCGCGAGGAGCGATTGCAGCCTCTTCAGGTCCAGCATCACCGTGTCGTCGGAGGCTTCGCTCGCCCGTATGGGCAGGAAGCTCGCATGCGCGGCGTCGACCGAGAGAACCGCGTCCTTGAGTGCGGTCTTTTTCGCGAGCACCTCGGCGAGGCCGGCGTCGCAACGGGGTGCACGCACCCTGCTGAGCGTCGGGCGACGAAGGTCGCAATCGATGAGGAGGACGCGTCGGCCGCTCCGCGCGACGAGATCGGCGAGGCCGGCGGCGACCGTGCTGCGTCCTTCGCCGGACGCCGTCGAGACGACACCGACCACCGGGAACGTGTCGTGATGCGTGCTGACGTCTGCCGCGACCTTCACCGCGCGCAGCGTTTCGTCGAAGCGAGGCGGCCAACGCCGTTTCCCGTACGCAAACAGCGGTACCGTCGAGGGCGGTGCCGTGTGCGTATCGATGCGCTTCCTTGTCGGAAATCGCCAGCCGCCCCCTGCTTTCGCCACGTCCGGAAGCATGCCGATGAAGGAGAGTTGCAGGTCGGCCTCGATCTGACTCGGGATCCGGAAGGTCTTGTCCGACATTTCCTGGTAGGTGATCGCACCCATGGCTGCCGCTAGGCCGGCGACCGCGCTGAGGACGAGGATGAGCGGCTTGTTGGGCTGCGTCTTGCGCGTCGGGGGCCGCGCTTCCGCGAGCACGCTGACGGAGCTCGCTGGAAACGATTGCCGCTGCAACGCCGTGTCCGCGCGCACCACGAGGGCAGCGTAAGCGGCCCTGCGATCGTTCAAGCTCCTTTGGGCGTCGCGCAACGCCGCACCGGACCCTTCTCGATCACCGCTCCCGTCGAACCTGTGAACGGCCAAGTCGGCGGCAGCGACCTCGTCGCGAGCCTCGCGGAGCTTCTGCTTCAGCCACTGGTCCGACGATTGTCGGATGCCCAGCCTCGCCCGGATCTCGTCATTGACGTAGGTGGAAACGACGGTGTTGGCGAGGAGCGCGGCGTCCTTCGGCGTCCGCGCTGTGAAGCTGACGCCGATCACATAGGTCTGCTGGGCCCGTTTGACGCTGAGGGACTTCATGAAGCCCTCGAGGACCTCGGGCTCGATCCCTTCCCTGCTTTCCAGGGCACCGTTGAGCCCCAAGCCACGCCGCACGCTCGCGACGAGGGCGCCGGGCAACGTCGTCGGTGCAGCGAAGCTCCGCTCGTGCTCCAGGTGCAGTCGCGTCAGGACCTCGATCGCCAGCCTTTGCGACGTCAGCACCGACACCTGCGAGTCGATGCTGACGGGGTCCATGCCGAGTTCGGCGAGCGATCGGTTGGCACCCTCCGCGTCGTCGGTGTGCTTGAGACGCGCGTCGATGATGATCTCGGATGTCGCCGTGTAAAGAGGTGTCGACGTCAGTGCGAAGCCCAGCCCGAGCCCGACGAAGCCGGCGACGATGAAGGTGGCCTTCGCCGCATTGCTTCGAAGGTTGCGCAGCAGTGAGATCGGGTCGGCATAGAATGCTGACCGGGGCGCGGTGTTGAGGTCACCATTGGCGAAAGGTGCGCCGCTGACCCGATCAAACTCTAGCATGGAGTCGTTTCCTCAGGTTGCCATTGCTTCGACGAATGGCGTCAGCAACTGCCCTTTTGCGCCAGAACGGCGGGAACGGTCCTCAACAGGATCATCACGTCGCGCCAGAACGACCAGCGACTGGCGTACTGCACGTCGAGCCGCACGCGCTCGACGTAGCTGCAATCGCATCGGCCGCTGACCTGCCAGAGGCCGGTTATGCCGGGACGGCACGCGCTGTAGCGCTGGTAGTCGGTACCGTAACGGTCGACCTCCGCCAGCACGATCGGGCGCGGTCCCACGATGCTCATGTCACCGATGATGACGTTGAGGAGTTGGGGCAACTCGTCGAGGCTGGATACCCGGAGGAGCTTGCCGATCGGCGTGATGCGAGGATCGTTGCGCAGCTTCTGCGTTTCGAGCCATTCGCGCGCGGCGTGCGTGTCCGTCATCAGCAGATCGGTCAGGACGACGCTCGAGTTGGGCACCATCGATCGGAACTTCAGGCAATGGAAGAAGCGCCCGCCATGACCGAGGCGCCGATGCGCGAAAAAGGGCGAGCGGCCGTCGTGCCACCAGATGATGGCGGCAACGATGACCATGATGGGCAGCAAGGCCAGGAGTATCGTGACGGCAAGGGAAATATCGAAAGCTCTTTTCACCGTACCGCCGATCACCTGGTGAGGAGCGCCGACCATGGCCGGTGCCTCTGCACTTGATCCATCGAGTATAGCGACGTTCGCCGCGAAGTGGGGATCCAACGATGCCTCCAGTCAGATCTTACGATGTGCATGAGTTATCGCTGGGAGATCCCCGCATCCCCAGCGGCAACAGGACCTGAATGCAGGTTAGAGATGTCACAACCATTCAAGTTTGTTAACGCTTGCCGACAAATCTAGTCCTAGCAAGACTGGGCGGGATCATACTCGCTGCGGGATCGCTATCCATGTCTACCAGTCTCGCCGCCGAAGCAGAGCCGAACCACCGGCACGATGCAGGCGACATACGCGTCTCGGTGGTGACCGTCACGTTCGGCCGCGACCATCTCGTGCCGAAGTCCATCGCGCAGATCGCGTCGCTGATCGCCGGGCGCGCCGACATCGAGTATATCCTTGTCGACAACAATCCGGACGAGATCGACCGGTCGCCGATGCTCAACGGCTTGACGCGGTCGCGCTACCTCAAGCTCGGCGTGAACAAGGGCGTTTCCGCGCGCAACGATGGCGCCGAGATCGCCTCGGGCGCGATGATCGTGTTCGTCGACGACGACGCCTTTCTTCAGCCCCAGGATGCGTTCGAGCGGTTCGAGCGGATCTTCGAGGCGAACGAGGCGCTGGCGATCGTCTCGGCGAGGCACATCGATCGCGCCACCGGCGACACGCCGCGCGCCTCGTTCCCCCATACGGACAAGTCACGCCGCAAGGACCTCGCCTTCAAGACCTTCCGCTTCCAGGGCAACGGCTTCGCAATGCGGCGCAAAGCCTTTCTCGCCATCGGCGCGATGTCGACCGACTACTTCTACGGCTTGGAAGAAATCGACTACGCCTACCGCGTGATCGACGCCGGCTACGAACTCGCCTACGAGCCCGGCATCCAGGTCATCGAGCACAACGATCCCGGCGGCCGCCTGCCGAAGCGCGCCGTCGAGGAGATGCGCCTCACCAACAAGCTGATCATTTCCTGGAAGTACATGCCGGCTCCCTTCCTGTCGATCAACGTCCTGTTCTTCTCGGCATACGTCTTCGCCCTGAACCGAGGCCGCATCAACATCCTGCGATCGGCACGCGATTTCCGGCACTGGACCCGCAACAATCCCGGACGCCGCAACCCGATCAAGCGACCGGCGCAGGCCTACATCCGCGCCTGCGGCGGCCAGGTCTGGAAGTGATCGTCGCGCCGGCAGGTGCGCCGACACGCGCGGCGCGATGAACGTCCCAGATGCGATGCGCGCACTGCCGACGCGCGCGACGTCCGTCGACGTGCAAGCCGACCGGTCGCACCTTCTGTCCGTCCTGACCTTCGAGCTTGTCGCCTTGGTCGTGACCCAGAAGGTCGCTATTCCCCTGGGCGGGGGCGAGGCCCAGGTGTCGCTGGCGCTCGTCCTCCATTACGCCGTGCTCGCCTACCTCGCCGCGCGGGGCATGGTGCTCGTCTCGAAGGTCCGGCTCGCCATCCTTTGCCTCTTCGGCTGCGTCACCGCCTTCAACCAGATCAGGTTCTCCGCGGACGAGACGTCGCTCTCCTCGCTGCTTCTCATGATGGTGACGAGCGCGATCCTGGTGTTCGTCGTATCCCTGCGATGGGAAACCTACCGCGCGCTGCTGCACCGCTTCGTGATCGTGGCGCTCGCCGCCTCGCTCCTCGTCGGCCTTGATTGGCTCGCCCAGCTCGCCGGCCGGGCGATGCCGGATCTCGAGGCCGTCATACCCAGACCCTTCGTTTATCAGGCGTACAACTACATTCAGCCAGTCAGCTGGCAATCGCCATGGATGAAGCCGAACGCTCTGTTCTTCCTCGAAACGTCACATGTTTCCCAGTTCATCGCGATCGGGCTGGTGATCGAGATCGCGATCTTCCGCAAGGCGTGGAGGATCGCCGCACTCCTCGTGGGACTGGCCGGCACGCTCGGCGCGACAGGCATGGTGTTGTTCGCCCTGACCACGCCATTCCTGCTCGCGAAATTGCGTCCGCGCCTGGTCATCGCCCTGGCCGTCGTCGTACCCGTCGCGCTCGTCGTCGCGGTACAAAGCGGCTCGCTCGATTCCATGTTGAAGCGCACCGCGGAGTTCTCGCAGGGAAGCTCGAGCGGCTTCAACCGCTTCGTGCTGCCGCTGCAATGGTCGCTCGCCACGCTGAGCGCACCGTCGGACGAGGCTTGGCTCGGCCGTGGCGCGGGGTCGATGCCCAAGGCCGTCAACGACGAGGAGGAGGGCACTGCCGGCTACGCTTGGCCGCCTTACACCAAGGTCGGTGTCGAGTACGGCACGCTCGCCCTCGTCGTCTGGGGGCTCTTCGTCGCGGTGAGCCTCTTCGGCGGTGGCGTGCCGGTCGCCGTAGCCTGGGCGGCATTCGTCCAGTACAATTTCCTCAACGGGTCGCTGAACGTGCCGATCCACACGATCTACTGCGCGCTGCTTTGCGCGGGGTACCTGATCGTCGATCGCGAGCGGATCGTGAGGGGCGCAAGCCGTCCTCCTGTCGAACGGCGTCGTGCTCGCCACGCGACGTCGCGTCCAAGCGTAATTGGTTAACGAACTTGAACGACTGACCCTCGGCTCTCCCCGATGGTCCGACCGCGACACCGACGTTGCGGCTTGCACAGCAGTCAGCTGGGCCGGAGAGCCTGCCCATGCTTGTTGGACTTGCAGCCTTCTTCCTTCTGCTTGCCCTCCATCCTTTCACGACCTACCCGGCCTCGCTGCTCGGGCTGCGAAAGCTTCGAGGCAGGAGGTTGCCGCTCGTTGAGGCGCGGCCGGCGCTGCCGAGCTTCGCGATCTGCGTGCCCGCCTACAACGAGGAGGACATGATCGTTGCCAAAGCGGAGAACATGCTCGCGCTGCAGCGAACCGTCCCGTCCTGTCAACTGCTGATCTACGTCGATGCTGCCACGGACCGGACGGTGGAGCTCCTGGCTCCTTTCAAGACGCGTATCGACATCGTCGTCGGCGACGCGCGCCGCGGCAAATCGTGTGGCCTGAACACCCTGGTCGAACGCACGAACGCCGACATCCTGGTTTTCAGCGATGCCAACGTCATGCTCGACGCCGAGGCCCTGACCGAGATCGGCGCCCACTTCGAACAGCCGGGGACCGGTTGCGTTTGCGGCCACCTGAAATACGGCAACGCCCAGGACAGCGTAACGGCGACATCCGGGAACCTTTACTGGAAGCTGGAAGAGCGGATCAAGCAACTCGAGAGCGATACGATCGGCATCGTCGGCGCCGACGGCTCGCTCTTCGCCGTGCGGCGCTCGCTTTATCCCGAGGTTCCCTCCGACATCATCGACGACTTCTACGTGTCCATGAAAATCCTTCTCGGCGGCCACGCCGTTGTCCGCGCCCCCGAAGCGTTCGCCTTCGAACGGACGGGATCCAACGAGGGCCAGGAGTTCGGGCGCAAGGTCCGCATCTCCTGTCAGGCCTTCAACGTCCATCGCCTACTCTGGGCCGAGATCCGCCGCGCGCGCGCGAGCGTCCTTTACGGCTACGTCTCCCATCGCCTGCTGAAATGGTTGATCATCTACAACCTCACGATTTCCGGCGTGTTCGCGGTGCTGGCCCTGTGCGAGGTGCTGCAGCTGCGCCTCGTGGCGCTCGGCGTCGCCTGTCTGGCCTCGGCTGCCGTCGCGGCCTGGCGTATCGGCGTCCCACCATCGCGGCAGGTCGCGTCGTTGCTCATCGCCCTCGTCGGCGTCGGCCTCGGCGTGCTGCGCTCCCTGCGCGGCGACAGGTTCCAGACATGGACGCCGATGTCCGCGGCGCGCGACAGCACCGGACCCTGATTGGAAGCCTTTCCTCGTCGAGAGCCTGAATATGTACATACGCGGCTTCGATGGCCTGCGGGCCCTGGCCATGTTCCTCGTCTTCCTCACCCACAAGACCCTCTGGGGAACGGAGTCGCAGGTCGGGTTCGCCGGCGTCTGGGTCTTCTTCCTGTTGAGCGGCTTCCTGATTTCCGGCCAGCTCCTTTCCGCGCGTGCGCGCATCGAGGCCGGCGCGACGACCTTGCGCCATGAACTCCGATCGTTCTGGATCAAGAGGATGCTGCGGATTTTTCCGGCCTATTACACGTTGTTACTTCTAGTCGTGCCTTTCTACCTCGTCATGCACCGGCCCGTGCCGGGGCTTCCCTATTACATCAGTTATCTTTCGAACTTCTACTTCCAGTTCGAACCGTCGGCGTTCCTGACGACCTTCGCCCACCTTTGGACGCTGGCGATCGAAGAACAGTATTACATCTTCTTCGCTCCGCTTCTGCTCCTGGTTCCCACCCGCTTCGGGTTGACGGCTTGCGCGACGGTGATCGTCGTTTCGATGGTTCAGCGCGTCGTCCTGGTATGTCTCGGAGGCTCGGCGCTGGTCCTCTACGTCGACAGTTTGGTGAACTTCGGTCTCCTCGCGCTCGGTGGCCTCATCTACGTCAAGCGCGAGTCGCTCGCACGGCGCCTGCGGTCGTTCGGGCTCGCCCGCGCCTGGGTGGGTTGGCTCGCCGCCGGCGCCGTCGTCGCATCGCCCCCTCTCGCGCGATGGATCGCCGGTCCCAGCGTGGCGATCCTGCAGATCGTCTACGTCGCAGGCGGGATTGCCGCGGCGGTCCTGCTCGTCAACGTCTACGTGACCCAAACGGGATCGCTGATCCGCGTTCTCGAATGGCGTCCGGTCGCCTATTTCGGACGTATCAGCTACGGCCTCTACTTGTACAACGACTACATCAAGGTCGACATTCCCGAGCGCGTCCTGCACCTGCTGCGCAACCATGGTCCGCGCGGCATGGTGCCTTCGTGGACCGATCGTCTGCTTGCGGACGGCACGTTCGGCAACCTGCTCCTCGATGCTGCCGGTCTCGTCCTGTGCTTCGCGCTTCTGATCGCCGTTGCCCAGATCTCCTGGATGGGCATCGAGTTGCCGGCGCTGAAGCTTCGCGATCGCCTGCTCGGTCGCCGGCCGCGGTTGCCTGTCCCGCCATTGACGAAGGATGCCATCGGCGTCCCCGTCGATACGCAGCAAGGTGGCGTCGCCGTCAGGCAGATTGCGACGCCTCTCATCTGGCGCCCCGTATCGTGATCTGTGGGAGCCGGTGACCTTGCCTGCACCGTCGGCGGTCGTCGGGCAGCGGATGCCGAGCACCTGCCGGGCAGCGAAGCCCGGCTCCAAGTACCATGGTCTTGCGCTCCAAGGCCCGTCGTCGCCCTCTGAGCGCTAAGTCGCTCCGGTCGCTTTCCGCACGGACTACGGGGCAGGCGGGTTGAGCAGTCCGCGCCACCGGTCGCCGTCAACGGCAGACGGGGCTGTTCAGGCGCCCTCGTCCAGGAGCAAGGGGTCGTTCAGGGCCGTGGCGACGCGAGCGGGTTTCGGAACCAGGTACAGCCTGTCCGCGAGCCAGGCCGCCGCGCACCCGATCCCAAGGAACCCTGTTCCGAACAGGGCCAGCAGCATGACGGGCCCGATCGGCAGGATGTAGAGGAGGGCGGAGAAGACCGCGATCACGACGACGGTGACCGCGGTCAGGCGGCGGATGGCGCCGCGCCTGTTGCTGAAGCTCAAGAAGAACGCGGTGGGTTGGTAAAGGCCGCTCGCCAGGACGATCAACGCGGCGGCCGGCATGGCCGCATCGGGAACGACGTCGTTGTGGCCGAGCAGGCTGTGGAAGACCACGTGTCCCACGGCCAGGATTGCGCCCACTGGAACCAGCGTCGCGGCGAGGCTGAGGCCGACGATCACCCGGAACAAGCCGCGTGCCTCGCGCATGCGATGGCCGGCCACGAGGTTGCCGTGCCGCGTCAACGCGATCTCAGCAAGCGTCCGGGATCCCGCCATCACGATGCGCGCGACCTTCATCACGCTGTCGAAGATGACGAGGGCCGGTCCGATCCCGAACTTGGCGGCGACCAGGGCGTATGGTGCATTGAGGACGAGGAAGTCGGTCAGAGTCGCGAGGAGCGACAGGCGGAAAATCCCGAGGTAGCCGCGCCAGTCCGCCGACGGGCGCCTGCCCGCGAAGAAACCGGCGCCCACGAACATCCAGGCGACGACCAAGAGGCACAGGAACGTGGCCAGGCTGGCGAGCGCGACGAAGAGCGTGAAGCTGCCGGTCGCGAAGGCGATCGCCAGCGCGCCGAAATGGCATGCGCGATGGACGATCGAGAGCTTGACGAAGGATAGATTGCGCTGGACCGCCCAAGCGGTCGATTGCAGGTCGAAGGCCCAGAAGTTGATGGACAGGCACAGGAAGAGGAACAGGACGTCCTCGACCCAGCTCAGCGATCCCGCGTGGTTCACGAAGCTCGGGATGACGAACGCGATGACCAGCAGCAGCGCCGCCTGGGCCGCGAGAACGATCGGCAGCTCCGGCCTTTCGCGACGCGGCGTCCCGTCCACCACCTGGAGGGCGACGAAGTGCGACTTCCCGATCGCCTGGTCGATCGGCTGGACGTAGAAGCCGATCGTTGCGAGGAAGACGACCTCGGAGTAGCGCTCAAACGGCAGGATCCGCGCCAGCACGACGAGCTGAAGCAGGGTGAAGCCCATGTTGAGCGCGGTGTTGAACGCGTGAAGGATGCCGAACCCGAGCAGCCCCTTGCTGCGGGTTTCGACCGAACCGGTCCCGCTTGCGCGTCGCCCTCCGGGCAAACACGCGCGCAAACGTCCGATCAACGGGTGGCCGGCGGGACGGTCTGCTCCACCTTGAGCGCGACCTCCACGACATCGCCCGGCTTGAGGACCGTGTCCTCGTCGACCGGCCTTCCCGGCGTCCCGGCGCGGAAAAGCACGAGATCGGGCGCCCCGCCGGTGCCGCGCGCGAGCTGGGTTTTCAGGGCACCGGCGTAGAGCAGCTTGTCGGCGATCGCCGCGAGCTTCGTTTGCAGGGACGCGAGCTGCACTTGGCTGTCCTGCTTGGCCTTGAGCAGCGTCATGCGGCGGTCCTCTTCGAGGGTTTCCGTCCGCCGCCTCAGGATTTCGCGGTCCTTCTTCGCCCTTTCGAGTTCCACCTCGCTTTGCAGGGCTTGGGTGGCGGAAAGCAATTCCACGCGTCGCGCTTCGGCGACGCGCGCCATCGGCAGCGTGCCCGCGCGGTAAAGGCCGTTGATCCGCTCGTACTCGATCTCGTCGAAGGACGTGCCGCTCGCCTCGGTGTCACGGCGCTTGGTAAGGGATACGATGTCGGCATCGGTCTGGACGAGCAGGCCTTGCAGGTGGTTGCGCTGCTTCAGATGGTTGTCATCATCCGCCTTGCGGATCGATGCCTCGGCGCCCCTGATCTCACCGAGGAGCTTCGCTCCAATGGGCAGATCGCCCGCGTTCGGTCCGCCGCTCGGCTCCGCGCTTGCCACCTGCCCGTTCAACTCGGCCTGGAGCCGCGAAAGCCGCGACTGCTCCTTGGCGTAGTCGATCCACGCGCTCTCATACGCACCGCGAAGGTCGGCGGATTGCAGGAAGGGGTTGTCCATCCTGAAGCGGAGGATGTCGAAGCCGCCGGCGACGCTGAGGGCTTGGCGGATCGTCATGCCGGGCTTGAACTTCTGCTCGCCCGGCTTGGCGACGTCGCCGTTGAGGTACACCGGCCGATACTCGGCGACCGCGAGCGACACCTGGTCCGGCCAGATGATCTCCACCCCGTTCTTCTGCGACCCGGCCGTGTGCTGCCTGTATTCCTTCTGCGAGATCAGATTGCGCACGTCGAGCCTGACCTGCGCGATCGTGCGGTCACCCGCGGCGATCTCCCCGACGAGCGGAAGCGAGACGAAGCCATCCGCCCCGACCGGAGCCTTGCGTTGCAGGTCCGGCGCGCCGGCGACGGTGAAATCGAGGATGTCGCCGGACGACAGTTTGTATTCCTCGGCACGTGCTGGCGCCGAACAGAAAGCCATGGCCAGGAACAAGCCGCAGGATGCCTGCGCAGCGAGTCTGGTCGAACGGGTCGATGGTCGCATTTTACATTGATCAGACAAGATCGAACCCTGCGCGTTGCGAAAGATGAGGAACGGACGGCGGCGATTAGGCGATGCGCCGAAACTGCTCCCGCATGGACACGTGGCCGGTGTTGATGGGCTGCCCGTCAGGGTAGAGATGAAGGAAGCTTGGATTGAAGTACGCAAGCGACTCCAGCCCGCGAAGGTCGAGAATCTGCAACTTCTTACCGGTTTGCTTTATAAGTGAAGCATTGCGTATCTCCTGGAGGACGCGATTGGCGTGGACGGTCGAAACACCGATGGTGTTGCCGACCTCTTCCTGTGTGAATGGGAAATCCATGGTCAGGCCATTGGTCTGTCCCGTGGCGCGCAGACGCCAAAAGAATTCGCAGATCACGTGTGCGCAACGTTCCTTGGAGGTGCGCTGACCGAGACTGGTGATCCACTCGCGTGAGATATCGTTGGTGACCAACGTCGACCAGCGAAAAGCTTCGACCAAACCAGTATGGGCGGCAGTGACTTCGGCAAACCGATCGCGGGATATGTCGATAAGGATGGCATCCGTCATCGTGCGGACGGAATGCGCCATGCGCTTCGACGTAGGCCCTTCGAACTCCCAGAAATCACCCGGCAGAAAGAAGGAAAGATACTGACGGCGTCCATCCTCGAGATGCTTGAAACTGCCGGCCCATCCTTGAAGAAGATAGGGAATGTAGGAGAGGCAATCTCCTTCGGTTACGATCTGCTTCCGACTTGCTACATGGCGGGGCTTGGCAGAGCAGAGGTACTCGATCGCGGCCTTTTCTCGAAGTGATAAAGGATAATGTTGCTCCAAGCGTTTAAAAAGCGCGCTGTGCATATTCGATGATGGCCCATTGTCATAGGAGCGCTAGGCGCTGAACCGAGACGCTCGGCAGTAACGCTACCCCTAAAGTGATATTGACGTTGTTCCCTCGCGATATAAGCGGTACCCAAGGCATAACGACCGCTACGAATATCGTATACTAACTATGCATTCATGTTGAAAGCAGAATTCGAAATAAAACAATGGTCTAACAGTTAACAATTGATGCCACTATAGGCCGTGTCGGCCGTCCGGCGGCTTACCGCCAGGGCCATCGACCGCGTCTTCGCCCAAGCGCCGACCGTTGTAAGGTATGGTGTCGGGACGCTGCGAGGCGGACGGCACCGCCGTGCGGACACCATCATCATCCTTAGCAGTCTATACCCACGGTCGCCGTCAGTCACCGTCTACTGGACGACGTAATTACCACTGAAGGGCGCGGCGGTGCCGCAGCGCCCTTCCCTTTGCCGCCGTGATCCGGGTGATCGTGACGTCAGGATGCCCGCAACAAGAACGACAAAGGGATCGACACGACCATGACGAAGAGAGCCGATCCTATGAATATCAGCGCAACCGTGAATACATCTTGCAGGACTGACGATGCGGCGCGCCGCATTGCGTCCGCACGGGGGACTGCCTCTAGGGCAACGACGGTCTCTTCCGAGGCTGGATGCCGGTACCCATAGCTGGATCGACGCTCTACGCGCCGCGACGGCTTCGGACGCTGGCGCCGGCGGCTACCTTGCCCTGCGCAATGCGCTCGCGACCACCGCCGCGGGAAAAATGATTGCACCGCCGCTCTCGTGCGGGCCGATGTTCCCGTCCGCGCGATCGATGACGCGCGCGGGATGTCCCTCACCCTGCTGCGCGCCGCGTTGCAGTCCGGACCCATCGCGCCCGTTCTCATCGCAACTCGACGCCGCGCCGGGTTGGCGTTGACGGCGCGATCTGAACGTCATTAGGCTGAACCAATGGCGGCTTGTTCACTGTCAAGTTCGCGCTTCGGAGCGTAGGCCGAGGTAAGGAGCACCCTATGCCGAAGCTCGGGCCGGATCTGGCATTGCGTTCGTTGGCGCGAAGCAGCGGCGACCTCGAACTGATGCTGGTCGAGGCACCGGCGTGCGAGCCCGGCGATGGCGAGGTGGTGGTCGCGGTCGGGGCCGCGCCGATCAACCCATCCGACCTCGGCCTGCTTCTCGCCGGCGCCGACCTCGACACGCTGGCTTCGCGCGGTACGGCGGAGCGGCCGGTCACCGTGGCCCGCATCCCGCCCGCGCGCCTGGTGACGCTGGCCGGACGTCTCGACCAAGCCATGCCGGTCGGCAACGAAGGCGCCGGCACGGTGGTCGCAGCCGGCGGCGGGGCGGAGGCGCTGCTCGGGCGCACGGTGGCGGTGCTCGGCGGCGGAATGTACGCGCGCTTCCGCACGGTGGCGGCGGCGGACTGCCTGCCCCTGCCGCCGGGCACGGCGGCGGCGGAGGGAGCCTCCTGCTTCGTCAACCCGCTCACCGCGCTCGGCATGGTGGACACCATGCGGGCGGAGGGTCACGCGGCGCTGGTCCACACCGCCGCCGCCTCCAACCTCGGACAGATGCTGTGCCGGATCTGCCAAGCCGATGGAGTCGGCCTCGTCAACATCGTGCGCAGCCCCGCCCAGGTCGCGGCGCTGCGAAAGGTCGGCGCCACCCACGTGATCGACAGCACGGCACCTGACTTCGCCGACGCGCTCATTTCCGCGCTGCGCGCCACGGGCGCGACCCTCGCCTTCGACGCCATCGGCGGCGGCCGCCTCGCCGGCGACATCCTCGATGCGATGGAGCGGGCGGCGCCCAGGACAGCCTACAGCCGCTACGGTTCCACCGTGCACAAGCAGGCCTACATCTACGGCATGCTGGACACCGGCCCGACGGAGATCGCGCGCAATTTCGGCTTCGCCTGGGGCGTCGGCGGCTGGCTACTTACCCCGTTCCTCGCCAAGGCCGGCGCCGGGCGGGTGGCGCAGCTCAAGGCGCGCGTCGCGGCGGAACTCAAAACCACCTTTGTCAGCGGCTACGCGCGCACCCTTTCGCTCGCCGACGCACTCGACCCCGCCGCCATCGCGAGCTACGCCCGGCGCGTGACGGGGGAAAAGGTGCTGATCGACCCCACCCTGTGACGCCCGCGCGTCACGCCGGCGCGATCAGGGCTGCGACCTCGGCGATCATGCGCTGCTGATCGTCGCCTGGCACCCGGAGCGGCTGCGCGCCGTCATGCTCAGCAACGGCACGGCCGACCCGCCGACCGCGGGCGAGACGATCAGGATGTCCGTGCTCATCACCGCCATCGGCCTGAACAGGACCGCGCCGAAGTGGCTGGCGGCCGCGACCCGGTCGGCCTTCGCCGGCAAGACCGCGCTGGCGGAGAAGCCGGCCTTCACCGCCGCCCTCGGCGACGTGCTGGAGGAAGACCCCAGATCGGTCGCGCACGCCATGCGCGGCGTCCTGTTCGGCCGCAAGAGTCGGGCAGCGCTGCTTGGCGGCATCGCCGGCGTCCCCGCGCTGGTGATCGCCGGCGAGGAGGATGGGCAGCTCACGTGCGCCGCCGCTCGGCGTTTCGCCGCCGCCATCCCCGGCAGCCGCTTCGTGCTGCTGCCGGAGACCGGCCACCTCGCGCCCCTTGAGAACCCGGAGCAAACCAACGCCGCCGTCGACGCCTTCCTCGCCGCGCTGGATTTGCCAGCCTAGAAACTTCCGCAACAGTCGGCCGACGGTGGCCGGGTACACCGGGCAGTGCTCGACGTGCTGTCGGCCACGATCACAGGCCTGACGATGCGCAGGATGGCATTCAACGAGTCAGGCGAGTTCCGGAGCATCATCGCGTGACGTCGAGCGATCGGCAGTCATGGCCGAACGGCGCGACGGACGGTTGCGGCACTTCTCGCGCTGAACGCGGACGACCCGCTTCCGGCCAGCTGCGGCCAATCTTTGTGCGTTCATGGCGGCCGCTGCAGCCAGGATGGGGGCTGCTCGCAGGCGGGCAGTGGTACGCTTCACAAGGCGTGACGGAGCATCCCATCGCGCCTGACCCCGGACATCGTGGGCTTGGCGGGTGTTCATTGCGCGATCAAGTTGTTGGTGAAGTCGACAAGCCACGGCTTCCGCGATCGTCCTAGGGTCGAAGCCGAGCACGCTTGATCCCGAAAAAAACCGGGGGCGCACGATTCATCAAGCAGATCACACGCGACCTGCGCGAGTGCATGCGACTTGTTGCACGCCGTGACCAGGGCCGAACTTCGCTGTAGAAACGGATCCAAGCATACACGTTCTGCTGCAGCGGCTGGTTGCAGGCAGCACGCTTGGGAGGACGAAGGATGGGTGAAATCTGGGGCTCAGGCCGTGAGCTGGGCGCAACGCAATCCATCGCACGGCGTCGCTTCCTGTGGCAGGGGACCGCCGTCGGCCTCGCCGCATCCCTGCCGGGGGGGTCGGTGCTGGCGCAGAGCGGATACGGTGTCCCCGCCGCGGGGGGCGCACCGCCCTCCGGCGCGCCACCCGCCCTGGCCCAAACGCTCACCTCCTATGCGGCCGGCCTGAAGTATGAGGACCTTCCGCAGGACGTCGTCCGAATCGTGAAGCGGACGATCCTCGACACGATCGGCTGCGCCTTCGCCGGCTACGCGGCAGGGCCAAGCCGCATTGCAATGAAGCTCGCGAGCGATGTCAGCGCCAAGCAGCCCGGGACGGTGCTGTTCAGCGGCATCAAGACCAGCCCCGAACGGGCCGCCTTCGCCAATGGCGTGATGATCCGCTACCTGGATTACAACGACGCCTACGTGAGCCGAATGAGCGGCCCCGGCCACCCAAGCGACACGCTCGCGGCCCTGCTGGCCGCAGCCGAGCTGGGAGGGCGGAGTTGCCGCGACCTCATCGTCGCGACCGTTCTGGCCTACGAGGTCTACTGCAAGATCGCGGACGTGTACGATTACACGATCAACGGCATCGACCATTCGACCATCACCGGCATGGCGGCCGTCGTCGGCGCAGGCCGGCTCATGGGGCTGACGCCGGACCAGATGGCGCAGGCGATCGGCATCACCGTCGGCGGCAACACTGCCACGGGCCAAGGCCGGTCCGACGCGCTTTCGAATTGGAAGTCCTATGCGGCAGCCGACGCGTGCCGCAAGGCGATCTTCTCGGTCCAGCTCGCGCAGGACGGGATGACGGGCCCGAAGCAGGTGTTCGAGGGAACCTACGGCTTCTTCAAGGTCCTGAGCCGCGAGCCGATCGCCCGACCGCAATTCGGCGAGCCGTTCGGCATCCGCGGCGCCTTCACCAAGCGCTTCCCCCTCGGCCAATTCTCGCAGACCGTTGCACAGGCCGCCGTGGAGGCGAGATCGTTCTTCAGCAACCCGGACGATCTTGCAGCGGTCAACATCAACGTGTCACGGGCGGCGATCACGGTCATGGCCGACAGCCCGGACAAGTGGCGGCCGCAGACGCACGAGACCGCCGACCACAGCATGCCGTATGCGGCGGGACTGGCGCTCCTGTACGGCAGGATCGACCCGGCGTTCTACGAGGATCCATACCTGCACGATCCGCGTCTGCTCGATCTCGTCAGCCGCATCAAGGTCCTGCCTCTGGCTGAAGCCGACAAGCCCGAGTTCGCCAACCTTTGCGTCCTGGAAGTCGTTCTGAAGTCCGGCGAGCGCAAGATGGTGCGCGTCGAACACCATCGCGGGCATTTCAAGAACCCCATGACCGACGGCGAGATGGAGGAAAAGTTCCGCTTCTCGGCGCAGAAGCACATGGCGCCTCAGCGAATCGACGACCTCGTGCACACCCTGTGGAACCTGGAGAACGAGCCGCAGGTGTCGACGCTGATCGACATGACGCGGCTGCAGGGCCCGACATAGGCGGGCGCTGGCGACGGCGCCGTGGAAAGGTTCGCGGCCAACCCTCGTCGAAGCGGTGGGTCCGCATCCGGCAGCGCCGACCTGCTTCTGCAGAGGACATTGCGGATGCGGCGATCATTCTCAACCGCATGAAGCAGGCATCCAGGACGAGCGGGTTACCCGGATGATTTTTCAAAGGCGGGCGCGCTGATCGACAGCACACGGCATGGCCGGAATGGTCGTTATTTGCTTCCGCCGTTCCCAGCAAGCTTACGACTTGGCCAAGCGTTTTTGACCGCGGCCCGCCACAACCTGACCGGGATCCTTTTGCGCCTCGGTCTTCTGGAAAACGAAGCGGGCCTGAAGGGCAGCCCCACCGATCTGCACGAGGAGCAAGGGATGACAGCTTACGACCCGAGCCGCTTCACGCCGCTTCGCTTCCACGACAGGGCGGAGGCTTTCCGCACCGGCGCCGACTCCCCGCGCGCCTACCTCGAGCGCTGCCTCGACGCGATCGCCGCGCGCGACAAGGTGGTGCGCGCCTTCGTGGCGGTGAACGAGGCGGGCGCGAGGGAGGTCGCCGATGCGAGCAGCATCCGCTGGCGCGAGAACCGGCCGCTGTCGCCCATCGACGGCATGCCGATCGGCATCAAGGACCTGCTGGAAACGCGCGACATGCCGACGGAGATGGGCTGCGCGGCCTACGCCGGCAATTTTCCCAAGCGCGACAACGCCGCCGTCTGGGCGCTGCGCGAGGCCGGCGCGGTGGTGCTCGGCAAGACGGCGACGGCGGAACTCGGCGGCACGCATCCGCCGGCGACGACGAACCCGTTCGACGCCGCGCGCACGCCGGGCGGCTCCTCGTCCGGCTCGGCCGCGGCGGTCGCGGCCGGCATGGTGCCGGCGGCGATCGGCACGCAGGTCGGCGGCTCCATCATCCGGCCGGCGAGCTACTGTGGGAACTGGGCCCTGAAGCCGTCGCAGGGCGCGATCAACCGCGGCGAGCGGCAGGCGACGAGCATGAGCACGCATGGCGTGCACGCCAACTGCGCCACCGACATGTGGCTGGTCGCGATCGCCATCGCGCGCCGTGCCGGCGGCGATCCCGGCAGGGCGCCGCTCGCCGGCCCCGCGACCCCGCCCGGGCCGCATCGCCCGCTCACCGTGGCGGTGATGGAAACGGAGGGCTGGGCCGACCTCGACGAGGCGGCGCGGGCGGCGTTCGAGGCCGTGGTAGACCAGGTTGCGGCGGCCGGCGTCACCGTCCTTCGCCGCACCGCGGACCCCGCGATCGAGCGCTTCGAACGCGCGCTCGTCGGAGTGCGCGAAACAGCCAACACCATCACCGCCTGGGAGAACCAATGGACCCTGCGCAACCTCGTGGCGCAGCACCCGGACGGCGTCAGCATGCGCGGCAAGGCCGTGATCGCGACGGCGGAGCGCCTCGGGGTCGACGGGTACGGGGACCTGCTACGCCGACGCGCCGCGGTCCGCGACACCTACGCCGCGCTTGCGCCCGTGGTCGACGTGCTGGTCGCCCCGGCCTCGCCCGGCCCGGCGCCGCTCTGGTCCGGCGACCGGCCGGGCGAACCGCTGGCACCGCGACCGACGGGCGACTCCGTGTTCAACACGCCGAGCTCGCTCCTCGGCGCGCCTGCGGTCACGGTGCCGCTCACCGCCGTGGGCGGCCTGCCGATGGGCGTCCAGGTCGTGGGCCAGCCCGGCACCGACGCCCGCGTGACCGCCATCGCCCGCTGGATGGGCGAACTGCGGCCGGTCTCGGCCTGAGCGTGGGTGGGGGCCGCTAAGATCACGTCTCGCGCTGCGCCAGCGCCGCCGACCACGGCGACATCACGTCCGTCGCCCCCGACCTCGTCCACCCTTGCTCGTCGCGCGCCTGCACGATCAGGTTGGGGCAGGCGAAGTTCACGGGCAGCACGGCATGCTCGAGCGCGTCCACCGCGCCACCCTCGCGGAGCCCGGCGATGACGGCGGCCGGGAGCCGGTCGTCGGCCGTGACGCGTTCCGGATCGGACACGTCGATGCGCGGATGGTGGACGGCATCGGTCGGCGTCATGCCGAAATCGGCGGCGAAGCTCAGAACCTGGAACGTCGCGGCCAGGATGCGGCGCCCGCCCGAGGCGCCGCCGGCGAGGACGGGCACGTCCCCGTCGCGGATGATGACGGGGCACATGTTGGTCAGCGGCCGCCTGCCCGGCGCGACCGAGTTGGGCCGCCCCGGGCTCGGGTCGAACCACATCACGCCGTTGTTCATCAGCACGCCCGAGCGGGGCAGCACGACGCGGCTCCCCATGGAGGACAGCAGGGTGGTGGTCACCGCCACCATCGTCCCGTCCTCGTCGCAGGTGGTGAGATGGGAGGTGCAGCTTCCTGCGCCGGCCGGCTCACCCTCGCCAAGCCCGGCGAGACGCTCCGCGTAGGCAGCCTTCATGGCTCCGGCGAGGGCCGCGAACCAGGCCGGGTCGGGAGCGGGGCCGTGCGGGTGCGCCCTGAGGCGCTCCATGGCGCGGACTAGGCTCGGGGCCGCCGTCAGTTCGCCCGCGAGCTGCCACACGCGGCCGCGCCATTCCGCCTGGCTGGCAGGCCGGAGGGCGACGCGGCAGTCGCGCAGGTCCTCCGCCGACAGCACGCCGCCCATCTCCGCGGTGTCGGCGGCGAGCGCGGCGGCGACCTCGCCCTCGTAGAAGTCGCGCAGGCCGCGGCGCGCGAGGTGATCCAGGGTGTCCGCAAGCCGGCCGAGAGCCAGGAACCCCGTCGTGCCCTGGTAGGGCGCGACGGGCGGCAGCCCGTCCGGCAGGTAGATGCGCGCACTCTCCTCGTACCTGCGCAGCACGGCGGCGGCGTTGGCGATCTTGAGCGTGGTGAACCAGTCCTGCGCCAGCCCACGCCGTGCCAGCGCCAGCGCGGGCGCCATCACCTCCGGCAGCGGCAGCCGGCCCCAGCGCTCCAGCATGGCGGCGTAGCCGGCCACCGCCGAAGGGACCACGAAGGACAGCGGGCCGTGGATGTTGGCGTCGCCGTCCACCTCGGGCCAGGCGAACAGGTCCTGCTTCATCCGTCCGGTCAGGCGAAAGGCGGACGGGTCGAGGCGACCGGGCGCGCGCGGCCCGAAGTCGACGACGTCGGCGCGGGGCTCGCCGGCGCGGTGCACCAGGGCGAAGCCGATCCCGCCGAGGCCCGAGTTCCACGGCTCGGTCGCGGCGAGCGCCAGCGCGGTGGCGACCGCGGCGTCGACCGCGTTGCCGCCCGCGTCGAGCGCCGCGAGGCCGGCCAGCGCGGCCTCGCTCGACTGTGCCGCCACCATGCCCCGGCGCCCGGAGACACCCGGCTTCGTCACGCGCCAATTCTGGGTGACGTGGCGCGGGGCAAGGGGCTCTGTCTTCATGGTGGGACTCGTAGGGACAGCACGGACCGACGGTCACCCATTCTGACGCAGTGGAAGCCGGCGATGCAATGCGGCGCGCCATGGGGTCGTTTCCCCCATTCATGAGGCTGGATCGAGCGTCGTGACCGCGACG
>CAXTFM010000007.1:0-7211 GCA_964243435.1 uncultured Beijerinckiaceae bacterium | reverse complement strand
TCACGGACGAGACAGCCCTGCCGCTCCGAACTAAAGGTGCTCGTTCCACTCTGCGCCCGTGGCGGTCATTCCCGATGACCGGGATTTTACCCAGGAGCGGACATTCGCCAGCAAGCACGAGAAGTTTGCTTGCCGTGTTCCGGTTTTCGCTATGAACTCAGTTTCGGCCCTCGCGCAACGCCGCGATGAACGCGGCGAGCACCGGGCGCATCTGCCGGCGCGTGGCATAGTACAGGAAGAAGCCGGGGAACGGCGGCGCCCACTCCGCGAGCAGCCGTGTCAGCGTCCCAGCGCGCAGGTGCGGCGCCGCCTCGTGCTCCAGCACATAGGCGATGCCGATCCCGTCCAGCGCGGCGTCGAGCATCAGCGCCGGCTCGTCCGTGGTGAGCGGGCCGGCGACGCGTACCTCCAGCGCACGGCCGTCGCGCTCGAACTCCCATGCGTAGGTCGCGCCCGCCGCGACCAGCCGGTAGTTGATGCAGCGATGCCCGGTCAGCGCCTCCGGATGCGCGGGCGCGCCGTGGCGGGCGAGGTAGGCCGGCGCCGCCACCACCGCCATCGCCAGCTCGGGGCCGACCTTGAGCGCGACCATGTCGTTCCCCAGCTTCTCGCCGAGGCGGATGCCGGCGTCGAAGCCGTCGGCGACGATGTCGCGGAAGGCGGTCTCGACCAGCACCTCCACCGTGGCATCGGGGCGGGCGGCGGCGAAGCGCGGCAGCACCGGGCGGATCACCGCCTCGCAGGCCTGGCGGGTGGCCGTGAGATGCAGCGTGCCGGCGACGCTGCACCGCGCGCGCTGGAGGTCGTCCAGCGCGCCGGTGATGCCGTGGAGCGCCGGTTCCAGCGTTGCGAGCAGCGCCGCTCCCGCCTCGCTCGGCGCCACGCTGCGGCTGTTGCGCTGGAGCAGGCGGGCGCCGAGCCGCGCCTCCAGCCGCCGCACCGTGTGGCTGGGGTTGGAAGTCGAGGTGTCGAGCGCCGCCGCAGTGCGGGTGAAGCTGCGCAGGCGCGCGACGCAGGCGAAGGCGGCGAGGTCGTCGAGGCTGGGGCGCGGCATCGTGCGGTCCCGTTCAACGGTGCTTGCGATCCGTTGAGGCTTATCGCTGCGGTTCGACGACGCCAAATCGCCTGTATCGATGCAAGCGAAAGGGTGCCGTCATGATCAACAAGGACGCCGTCTGGCTCATCACCGGGTGCTCGAAGGGCTTGGGCCGCGCGCTCGCGCAGGAGGTGCTTCGCGCGGGCTACCGCGCCGTCGTCACCGCGCGGCGCGCGGCCGATGTGGACGATGTCGACGGTGTCGTCGCCGAGCATGGCGAGGCTGCGCTCGCCGTGGCGCTCGACGTCACCCGGCCAGATCAGGTCGAGGCGGCGGTCGACGCCGCCGCAGCGCGCTTCGGCGGCGTCGACGTGCTCGTCAACAACGCCGGCTACAGCTACTTCGCCGCGATCGAGGAGGACGAGGACGCCGACGTGCGCGCCATGTTCGAAACCAACGTGTTCGGCCCGCTGACCCTCATCAGGGCCGTGCTGCCGGGCATGCGCGCGCGCGGACGCGGGCACGTCGTCAACATCGGCTCGGTCGGCGGGCTCGTGACCTATCCGGCGGTCGGGCACTATCACATGACGAAATTCGCCATCGAGGGCCTGAGCGGGACGCTGGCCAAGGAGCTGGCGCCCTTCGGCCTCGGCTGCACGGTGGTGGCGCCCGGCGTCTTCCTCACCGAGTTCCGCGGGCCGGCGTCGGCGAGACAGTCGGCCGTGCGCCTGCCGGCCTACGCCGCGACGGCGGGAAGGGCGCGCGACGCCGTGCTTGCCGGGCACGGCACGCAGCAGGGCGACCCGGCGCGCGGCGCCCGCGCCATCATCGCCGCGGTCGAGGCGGAGCACCCGCCGCTGCACCTCGTGCTCGGCGGCGATGCGCTGGACCAGATCCGGCAGGCGATGACAGAGATGCAGCGCGACCTTGACGGCTGGGAGGCGGTGACCCGGAGCACTGACCTGCGCGAGTCCGAACGGGCATGAGGCGCCCTGTGCGGTCGCCGACATGATCTGAGTGGGCGCAGCCCCGTGCCACTCACGTCGGGGCTGCGCAAGTGACCTTGCGCCCAGGTTTGCCGTCCCGGGCACTGTCTATTCTTCCCGAGAGCTGCCCTACGTTCATTGTGCCGGAGAACCGATTGCGAGCCGGCGCAAAGGCACGAAGCCTTGCGCCGGGTGTGTCGTCGTTAAGAGTGTCAGCCGGCCACCGCCGGCCTGAGCACCTCTTCGGACCATCGCCGAAAGGTGGTCGGGCCGGTATCGGCGGGCGTGCGGGGCACGACGTTGTCCATGCCCTCGTTCTTGGCACGCATCATCTCGACATAGCCTTGCGCGAAATCCTCTGGCATGCCGCGCTCGAGAAGCTGTGCCTTGAAGCCGTCGAACGGTACCTGCTGGTAGCGCACCTCGCGGCCGAGCACCTCCGACACGATGGCCGCGATCTCGGTGAAGGAAAGGTCCTCCGGCCCGAGCACCGGCTGATCCTCCTGGCCTCCCCAGGAGCGGTCCGCGAGCAGCCGGGCCGCCACCGCCGCCATGTCAGGCGTCGCGGTGTGCGGCACCTTCCGGTCGGGGTCGATCGGGCCGAACATCCGGCCTCGGCGGATCGCGTCGAGTTGCTGGAGCGCGTTCTCCATGAAGCCCGGCATGGCGAGGCCACGCACCGCGGCGCCCGTGCCGTGCAGCAGGTCGACCATGCGGATCGACGCGGAGACGAGCCCTGCCTTGTCCTGCCACTCGGTGCCGCGACCGAGCGCGGTGACGACGACGACATGGCCGACGCCGCGGCGCGAGATCGCCTCGACGGCCGGGCGGGTGAAACCGGAATAGGTTGCCTCCATTGTGCCGGCCGGCACCGGCGGCGCCAGCCAGAACAGCGCGTCGGCGCCATCGAGCGCGCGATCGATCGTGGCGGGATCACCGTGCGAGCCTTCGATGACCTCGACCCTGTCGCGGACGGCGTTCTCCAGCTTCGCCGGATCGCGAACGACGACGCGCACCGTCTCGCCGGCTGCGACGAGGTTGCGGACGACGTGGCGGCCGATCTGGCCGGCGGGCGCGGTGACGACGATCATAGGCTGGTGTCCCGGTCGGTGAATACTGGCGTGCTATCCGCGATGACAAACGACGGCCGTTTCGGTTGCGGGTACGCGCGGGGCTGGATGTGAGACGGCCGTTCCGGTTATGAGACGGGCGTGGATCTCGACGCGCTCGCCCTCTTCCACTCCGTCGCCACGCATGGCGGCTTCGGGCGCGCCGCTCGGGCGACAAGACGCGCCAAGGCGACCCTTTCGCGCCGCGTTTCGGACCTTGAACGGCAGCTCGGCGTGCGCCTTTTCGAACGTGGCACCGGGTCGCTGCGTCTGACCGAGGATGGCCGCACGTTGCTCGCGAGCACGCAGGAGCCGCTCGATGAGCTCGCCTCGGCGGAGAGCGCCCTCCGCGACGGGCGGGTGGAGCCGCGCGGGCGGCTGCGGGTCAGCGTGCCGCTCATGCTTGGGCAGCACGTCATGGGCGAGCTCGCCGCGCGCTTCCTTGCGCGCTATCCGCTGGTGCGGCTCGAGATCGTGACGGACGACCGCTACGTCGATCTCGTCCAGGACGGCTTCGACGTCGCGATCCGCGCCAAGCCGAAGCCCGACGAGGGTCTGGTGGGTCGCCGCGTCCTGAGCGACCAGCTGGTCGTCGTGGCATCCCCCGCGCTCGAACGCCCCGCGGTCACCACCGACGGCAAGCCGGCGCGGGTCGCCGCCGTCGTGCGCGCCATCGGCGATAATACCAGGCCATGGATCGTTGAAGAGGGCGGCCGCCGTTTCATGCTCGATCCCGATCCGGTGCTTAGCCTGTCCACGCTGGCGATCCGCGACGCCGTTCGCGCCGGTGCCGGCGCCGCGCTGTTTCCAAGCTTCTTCGTGCGCGAGGACATCGCCTGCGGCCGTCTGGTGAGTTGGGGCGTGCTGGCCGCCGAGCCGCTCGAATTCTGGGTGCTTCATGCCTCCACCCGGCTCGCCAGCACCAAGGTCCGCGCCTTCACGACCTTCGTCGTCGAGGCACTTGCCGCCACATCCTCGTCGGGTCGGGTCGTTGATTGACGCTCGACCCGTTTGTCAACAATCGAGCGCTGCCGAGAAGCGGACGTTCCGTTTTGCGACCGTCATTGCCGTTCGAACCCCCTGCGCTTCATCTGATACCGGGCCTAACCTGCCAAGGTTCGTAGTGGCCGATATTCCTACCAACCAAGGGCAGCTTACGGTCCGGACTCATTCGGGCGTGCAACCGCTCCGGCCTATCGTCTGAGCTTCACGATGTCGTTCGACGTCCCAAGTCGGCCGGGTTGGAGGCAGACTCAACCCGTTCGGGCGAGCGCGAAAGCATGATTTCAGCAATCTTGTCCCGATGCTCCGTCCCCCACACGCAAAGCGGCATCAATGCCCGCGCCAGCGTCATGCCGAAGGTCGTCATGGTGTAATCGACCATCGGTGGTACCCGCTGGTAGTCGTGTCTGGTGAGCACGCTCGCCGCGGCGAGCTCGCGCAACTGCTGGATCAGTACCTTCTCGCTCACACCGACGACCGACCGCTTGAGGTCCCCGAACCGCTTGGGACCCGAGCTGAGGTGATACAGGATCAAGGGTTTCCATTTCCCGCCCATCACGGCGAGCGAGACATCAAGGCCGCACGGGGGTGCTTCGGTGCTCATGGAATAACTCAGCACTTACCTTTTGGTCAGTTCTAACCCTACCGACAGTGTAGGTCCATATCGCTCCTATACGCAGAATAGGAGACACACATGGGCAAGCTCGAAGGCAAGGTCGCGGTCGTCACCGGCGCCAATAGCGGCATCGGTCTGGCGAGCGCCAAACGGTTCGCAGCCGAAGGCGCGCGCGTCTTCATGACCGGTCGTCGGCAGGCCGAACTCGACAAGGCGGTGGCCGAGGTCGGCCACGATGCGCGCGGGATCCAAGGTGACGTCGCGAACCTGGCCGACCTCGACCGGCTGTACGAGGTCGTGCGCGAGGAGGCTGGACGGATCGAGGTCCTGTTCGCCAACGCCGGCGGCGGAGAGTTCATGCCCCTCGCCGACATCACCGAAGAGCACTTCGACCGCACCTTCGCGACCAACGTCAAGGGAACGCTGTTCACGGTCCAGAAAGCGTTGCCGCTCCTGCGCGACGGCGCATCGGTCATCCTGACTGGGTCGGCGAACGGCAATAAGGGTGGCGCCTCGTTCAGCGTGTACAGCGCCAGCAAGGCGGCAATCCGCAACTTCGCCCGGAGCTGGGTCCAGGACTTGGCCCCGCGCCGCATCCGCGTGAATGTGCTCGTTCCTGGGGCGACCTCGACCCCGGGCCTGCATGGGCTGTTTCCCACGGAAGAGGTGAACCGTGCCGTGGTGGCCATGATGGAGGCGGCAGCACCGGCCGGCCGCCTGGGGAGCCCGGACGAGATCGCCAGCGCCGCGCTGTTCCTTGCGTCGGATGACAGCAGCTTCGTCAACGGCAGCGAGTTGTTCGCTGACGGCGGTTCGGCGCAGGTATGATTGGAGCCTCGCACCTGTCGACCCGGCTGACTTTGATCAGCGCCCGAACGTGACGACCGCCGCGAGGGCGACGGTCGAGGCATAGCTTCGGGCGGGTTTGTCATGAAGGGTCACCACGCGGCGGAAGTCCTTCAGGCTGCAAAACAAGGCCCCGGCGCGCCAGCGATCTCTGTAGCGCAGCTTGTCGTGGCGGATCGGATGGCTACGGCGCGACCACGCGGCGGCGGTAGACGATGCAACCGCGTCTGTCAGGACCGCCCGATGAAAGCACATGCGGCCTATTTGGCGTGCGATCTGCGATGTCTTCACGACGGTGGTCGGCGCCGGACCCCGCTGGAGATTCGTGATCAGGATTGGTCGCCAGGTGCAGGCTCCCTTGCAACGTCCGCTTACCGACTACTGCGCTCCGCAGCGGTCACTCCGCTTTCGGCCACAGAAGGCCGCCAAATGAGCCGACGCGCCGTTGACCTGACTGATGCCGTAATCTGCATGTTTTATCGTGGCCAGCGCACTGTTGAGATTGCGAGACCGCGTGGACGTTACCGACCCTGGTGCATGGCAAGCCCCGCCCGGCGAAGGCCCGAGCTTGTCGGCCGAGCCGTGCGACGGCGATGCCAACTCAGCAAGACGTCTAGCGGGTGTGTGCCGGAGTATGTCCTCGTCGGGCAATGGACATGGGAAACCGCCAACATGAAAACGGACTACGGGCATGCCGATGCCGGCGAGATTGACGAGGTCGCTTCGCTTGGGCGTCGGTCGGGGTTTCCCAGTCGCCGGTCGTTTCTGTTCAGCTCTGCCATCGGTCTTGGTACGCTTGGGCTAGGCGGTTGTGCGACTTCCGAAGACGCAGGCCTCGCCGAGGCGGCGAAGCTTTACGGGCCGGTGCCCGACAAGCGGTTCCCGATCCCGGCGGTCGATGTCAGCAAGATCAACCCGAAGTACTATCGCACGACGGTGCGCTACGACACCAAAGAAGCGCCCGGTACGATCATCGTCGATCCCGGCAAGTACTATGTTTACCGCATCGAAGGCGACGGAAACGCCACCCGCTACGGCGCCAATGTCAGCCGCGCCGGCTTCCTGTGGAGCGGTGAGGCTTATGTCGGGCGCAAGTCCGAATGGCCTACCTGGACGCCGCCCAAGGAGATGATCCTGCGCCAGCCGGAGGCGCGCAAGTACGCCGGCGGCATGCCGGGAGGTTTGGACAATCCGCTCGGCGCCCGCACGCTCCATCTTTATCGAAACGGCGTCTACACGCTTTACACGATCTACAGCACCAGCGACCCCGAGTCGATCGGGACCGGCGTCACGAGCGGCTGCACCGGTCTCCTGACCCAGGACATGCTCGACCTTTATTCACGAACGCCGGTCAAGACGAAGGTGATCGTGCTGCCGGCCTAGCTGTCCGGATGTGAGGCCTCGCTGGATGTGAGACCTCAGTGGGCATCTGCGACGATGCGCAAGGCTTGGCGGGGCATGCGCAGGCCGGGCTGCTTCTTCCGACGTTTGCCTTCATCGGGGAGCTTTTGTGGCAGTTCTCCGTGTCGGAGCGCCGGGGGGGGGGGGCAGGCGCGCGACCTGTCCCACAGTTTTCAAGCCGACCTACCTTCTCGGCGCCAGCGTCGACGTCGGCT
>CAXTFM010000006.1:0-58346 GCA_964243435.1 uncultured Beijerinckiaceae bacterium | reverse complement strand
CCATCGATTCGAGGAAGGCGCGGTCGATCTTGATCTTGTCGAAGGCGAAGCGGCGGAGATAGATCATGCTGGAGTAACCCGAGCCGAAGTCGTCGAGCCCCATGCGGATGCCGAGCGCGCGGAGGTCCATGATGATGGCCTCCGCCTGCTCCGCATCCTGGATCAGCACGCCTTCCGTCAATTCGAGGTCGAGACGGTTCGGGTCGATGCCCGTGCTTTCGATGATCGACTTCACCGCCTGCACGAAGCCGCGGTTGCGGAACTGCACCGGGGACACGTTGACCGCCATGCGCAGGCCCGGCCAGCGTCGCGCGTCCTGGCAGGCGCGGCGCAGCACCCATTCGCCGAGCGGCACCACGAGGCCGCGGCTTTCCGCAAGCGGGATGAAGTCCTCCGGCGGCACCACGCCGAGTTCGGGGTGATGCCAGCGCACCAGCGCTTCGAGCCCCTGCATGCGCGTGCCGCATCGGGCGTAGAGCGGCTGGTAGGCGATGGTCAGTTCGTCACGTCGGATGGCGCCGCGCAGGTCGTCCTCGATGGTCTTGCCGAGGTGCAGCTTCTGCTCCATCGCCTTGTCGAAGAAGGCGAAGCGGTTGCGTCCCTCGTGCTTGGCCCGATAAAGCGCGAGATCGGACGCCTGGCTCAGCGTTTCCATGGTGTCGCCGTCCTGGGGGGCGAGCGCGACGCCGAGCGAGACGGTGACGAAGGCCTGCGCCGAGCCGAGGTCGAAGGGCGCGATCATGGCATCGTGGATGCGGTGCGCCATCGCCGCGCATTGCGCCGCGTTGTCCACGTTGATCAGCATCAGGGCGAACTCGTCGCCACCGAGCCGTGCCAAACAGTCGCCTTCCCGCACGATGCGCCTGAGACGCTGGGCGATGCCGACGATCAGGCGATCGCCGGCGAGGTGGCCGTGGCCGTCGTTCACGCCCTTGAAGTTGTCGATGTCGATCGCGATCAGGGCCACGGGCGAGTCGTGGCTGCTTTGGGCGACGGCGTTCTCCAGCAGCTTGGTGAAGAACAGGCGGTTCGGCAGGTTCGACAAGGGATCCACGCCCGCCTTGTGGATCACCTCGGCCTGCTTGGCCTCCAGCTGCGAGATCTGGAAGCGCGCCTTCCACAGGAACACCGCGAGAAGAAAGGTCGCCAGAGGGAACACCACGGCCAGCACCTGGCGCACCGGATCGCCCGGGCCGAGGAGGTCGGGCCTCAGCCGCGCGGCGAGCAGGGAGGCCGCCGGCAGCAGCGCGCATACGATCAAGGCCACCGACGCGATCCGCGGTCGTCCTCGCACGGCGGTGATCGGCGCAAGCGCGCGAAGCTTCATCAGGGGGTCCTGGCGTTCAGGGCCGAACTTGCCGCGGGGCTGTTAAGGATTCGTTCGAGCGGCCGGGCGCAATACGCCGCACCGTGCGTCACAACAGCTTCAGCGCGCGGAAGCTGACATGCCCCTGGCGGCCGACGACGAGGTGGTCATGGACGACCACGTTGAGCGCCTTGCCAAGCGTCGCGATCTGGGTGGTCATCGCGATGTCCGCCGTCGATGGGCTCGGGTCGCCCGAAGGGTGATTGTGCACCAGGATCAGCGCGGTGGCGCCGAGCTCCAGGGCACGGCGCATGACCTCGCGAGGGTAGACCGGCGCATGGTCGATCGTGCCCACCCCCTGCACCTCGTCGGCAAGGAGCTGGTTCTTCTTGTCGAGGAAGAGGATACGGAACTCCTCGTGGTCCATGAAAGCCATCGCCGTGCGGCAATAGGCCAGCACCGCCGCCGACGAGCCGAGGTTCCGCCGTTTCTCGATGGCGGACAGGGCGAGGCGCCGTGCGGCGGCTTCCACGATCTTGATGTCGGTTGCGGCGGAAAGGCCGATGCCCGACACCTCCGCGAGCCGCTCGGGTCGCGCGGCGAGCACCTCGGCGAAGGATCCGAAGCGCGCGATCAGCGCCTTCGCGATCGGCTTCACGTCGCGGCGCGGCATGGCCCGGAACAGGATCAGCTCAAGAAGCTCGTAATCGCCGAGCGCGGCATTGCCGCCACGGCGGAAGCGTTCGCGCAGCCGCTCGCGGTGCCCGACGAAATGCGGCTCCGCTTCGCCACCGAGCGCCGCCTCGCCGCTGGTCACGGGGTCACGCGACCGCCCCGGCTCCACCCGGCGCCGCGCCGTAGGGCGGCTGGTGCAAGACGGTCGGGGAATAGGTGAACACCTCGCAGCCCGTTTCAGTGATGCCGATCGAATGTTCGAACTGCGCCGACAGCGAGCGGTCCCGCGTCACCGCCGTCCAGCCGTCCGACAGGATCTTCACGTGCGGGCGCCCAAGATTGATCATCGGCTCGACCGTGAAGAACATGCCGGTGCGCAGCGTGACGCCCTCGCCCTTGCGCCCGTAGTGCAGGATGTTCGGCTCGTCATGAAAGAGGCGGCCGAGGCCGTGGCCGCAGAAGTCGCGGACCACCGAGCAGCGCTCCCCTTCCGCATAGGCCTGGATGGCGGCGCCGATGTCGCCGGTCGTCGCGCCGTCGCGCACGGCGGCGATGCCGCGCACCAGCGCCTCGTGGGTCACCTCGACGAGGCGCGCGGCGCGGCGCGGCACCTCGCCGACAAGGTACATGCGCGATGAATCGCCGTGCCAGCCGTCGACGATCAACGTGACGTCGATGTTGACGATCTCACCCTCGCGCAGCGGCTTGCGGTCCGGGAGGCCATGGCAGACGACATGGTTGAGAGACGTGCAGATCGACCGTCGGTAGCCGCGGTAGTCGAGCGGCGCGGGATAGGCGCCGTGGTCCATCGCGAACTGGAAAACGAGGTTGTCCAACTCTTCCGTGCAGACCCCGGGCCTCACGTGGACGGTCAGCATGTCAAGGGCTTCAGCCGTGAGCCGCCCTGCCAGCCGCATGCCGGCGAAGGCCTCGGCGCCGTGAATCTTGATCTGCCCGGTCTTGCGGCTCGGCGCCTCGAGCGCGTCGACGAAGGTCATGGTGCCACCCCCGCGCCGTCGCACGGCGAGCCTGCCGACGCATTCCGGCAATTTAATCGGTTACCGCGCCGCCGCAAGGGAGCCGCGTCTGGTCCGAGTGCACGGTGGCCTCTCCGGGAATCGAACCCGGACGCCCTGCGGGCTCGGCATTTTAAGTGCCGTGCGTCTACCTGTTCCGCCAAGAGGCCGGTGCGACGGCAGTGCATAGCCATGGTTTCCGCGCCTTGGCAACGGTCGCGGCCACGTCCTCCGGCAGCACGCGCGCAGGGGACGCCGGCAGCGCACGTCCTCATTCCAGCGGCGGCGCAAGCGTATCGAAGCGGTAGCTGACCCCGGCCTGGAGGCGGTTGTCCGTTTCGCGCCGACTCACTGCGCCGGTCGAACCCGCCGCCGCCGCGTCGAGGGGCGTGCCGAACGAGCGGTACGCCGACGTCCTGTATTCGGCGCGCAGGGCATAGCTGTTTGTGAAGGCGTACTCGACGCCCGCGCCGAGCGTGTAGCCGATGGGCACGCGCGTCGCATGGACGGCACCGCCGGGAAAACCGGGCGCGTGGTCGACGGTGTCGGTCGCGACCTCGGCGAAGGTCAGGCCGCCGGTGGCGAAAACCAGCACGCGGCTCGCGGCGACGCCGATACGGCCGCGGATCGAGCCCTTCACATCCGACTCAGCCTTGAAGGCGCGCCCGAAGGCGGTGACGGCGCGCCCGTAATCGGCCCCGTCGACGTCTCCTTCGAGACCGAGAACCACGTCACGCTCGCCGAGCGCGCGGGGCAGGGCATGGTTGTAGCCGGCATGCGCACCACCGATGATCCCGCGCGGCGAAGTGCCGAAGCCGGCCGGCGCCACCGCCGGCTGCACCAACCGGAGCGCTTCGCGACCGAACTCGGCACCGGCATGGACGCCGGCATAGGACCCGCTCCAGCTGAAGACGGGGATCGGCGGCGGCTCCTCGACTTCCGGCTCGGCTGCCACGGCGTCCCCGGCACCCTTGCCCTTGGACGGCAGGTCGGCGGCAACGGCTGCGAGCATCCAGGCTGCCGACAGGGCGCCTGCGATCAAAGCTGTCTTGAACATTTCATGTTCCATCAAGGGTCGTGGCGTCGACGCGCCCGTGCGGCAGCCGCGACGGCGCAGCCCGGCATGGGCCGGAGCCGCTCGCGACCCCGCCGATGTCGGGAAGCATTAGGCGGCACGATCTGGCCGTCACCATGTCGGAAGCGGATGCGTGGCACGTTTCACTGCGGCGCGGCATCGCTGCCACAAAGGTCGGCCGGTCGCTACCGGGCGAGGAGCTCGACATCGCGATCGAGGGTCGAACTCACCTTGAAGGTCGTCTGGTAGGTCCTGGCGTCGTGGCGGGCCACGGCGACGTACTCGCCTTCCGCCAGGACCAGCGAAGGAAAGGCGCCGATCAGCTCGCGGATGATGTCGCCGCCCGGCGTCAGGATGGTGAAGGCGGTGTTGGCCAGGGCTTCGCCACCTGACTCCTTGACGAGCTTCAGCGTCATCACCGCCGATCGGTGGCGCAGGGTCGCGTCGGTCAGCTTCCCGGCCTGCACCTTGAGGTCGGCCGCGACCACGGAATTCGTCTTGTTGCCGACCCCGGAGCGGGGGGCGCCGGCGTAGCCGGCCGTGTCGAGCAGCGTGGAGACCACGTGGTAGTTGCCCTCGGGCAAGGCGATGAGGTCGCCGGCCTTCGCGCCCGACAGCACGAGCTTGGCTTCGGAGTTGCCGGCTTCCGGCACGAAGATCGAGATCGACAACTTGGCCGGGTTGATCGGCTTGTCGCCGAGCACGCCGACGATGCGCAGGGCGCCGGCGTTGAGGACGAGGCGTTCGCTCGACGGGTCCTTGCCGACGGTGACGCGCCGCATCGCCGAGGCGAGGTCAAGCGCGGCGTGGACGATGTAGGTGCCCTGGGGCAGCGTCAGCGTCGGTGCCGCCTCCCTGATCTGGGTAACCATGGCGTGCCGGCCCTGGGCGTCCGTGCCGTCCTCGAAAACGCGCCATTGCAGCGGCGCCTTGACGATGGGCTGGGTGTCGCGCGCGGTGAGCATGGCCGACAGGGTGATCTGGCCCTTCCTGACCTCGGCCGGCGGTGGCTTCGCCGCACCGTCCTGCTGGGCCGGGTCGAGCGCGGACGGGGCGGGCCGCGCGAGGACCTGCGCCTGTACCGCGCCGCCGAGGCAGAGCAGGGCGAGGAGCGTCGGGACGCGCGAACGGCGGCGCCGGTTCATCGCGACCCCTTGCGCAACAGGCCTTGCGCAGCGGCGACGAGGTTGCCGGGCGCGAAGGGATGGAAGCTGAACTCGACGTGATGACGGCCGGGTGCGACCTCGACGCCCCTGAACAGCAGGTTGGCGTGCAGCAAGGGCTTGCGCACGCCGTCGACCCGCACCTCCCATCCGGGATAGGCGAGGTCGTGCAGCACCAGCACGCCGGCGGTCGCCGCCTCGACGTCGATCGCGACGGCGTCATCGCCCTCGACCGCGACCGTGACGCGGGAGGGCGCCGAGGCTTCGACGGCGGTCAGCAGCGATGCGTTGCCGAGCAAGGCCGCCTCGCTTCGCCCGAGAAGGGCTTCGCGCGGCACGTCGAAGGCCGGGAACGCCTCGTCGGCGACCACGACGCGGGACGCCAGGTAGGCGCGGGGCGCGCAGGTGTTGTCGAGGCGATAAACGAAGAAGTGGTCGCCGGCGAAGAGCAGGCTGCCGTGCGGTCGCGGGATATGTCGTGGCAGTTCGGCGATGGGACGGTCGAGCACGAGGTAATCAAGGCCGAGCAGCTTGGCGAGGTGCGAGTTGTAGCCGCGGAACGTTTCGGGGAAGCTGCGCAGGTTGGGGTCGTTGGAGCTTTCGGCGACGCCGAGCGCGCGCTCATAGGTCGCCATGCGAAGCGGGTTGTAGCCTACCGTGTTCTCCAGCTTCATCACCATGGCCGCGTTCTGCCAGGATCCGTCGAGGCCCAAAATCTCGATACGCGGGTGTTCGCCGAGGGCGGCGCGGGCGGCGAGTTCGGGCAGCAGCACGGCGAGCCCGCGCACCTGGTCGGGATAAAGACCGTCATACGCGCTGTAGGTCGACGCGGGTTCGGCATTGAGCGGCGAGGCGGTGTTCAGCCACACGAGCTGGCCACCCGTCGCGGCGACGAGGAGGTAGGCGACGAGGCCGCGACGGCCCCGACGATGCGCGACGTGGAGCAGCAGTCCGACCCCGCCGGCAAGAAGAAGCGACGCGACCAGGGTGACGAGCGCCGCCCCGATGTTCCCGGTCCGCCACGCGAAGCCGAGCCCCGAGCCGACGAGCCAAGCGGCGGCGGCGAAGAGCAGGGCGGCGGCGGCGAGCACCGGAATCGACGGACGCCGCGGCGTGCCGGCCATGACGAAGCGGTGAAGGAGAAAGCCGGCGAGCAAGGCCAAGGCGATGTTGGCGACGAAGGTCGCATCGGCCGGCCGCCGATACAAAGACACACCCGGTATCCAGTCGAACGCGGCGGCGAAGACGGGCGTATGCCGCCCGAAGGCGTAGAGCAGGGCGGCGGTGAAAAGCAGAAGGGCGGGGCGGACACCACGCTCGTACGCCCGTCCCGCGGCGAGGCCGTGCCAGGCGAGCAGCACCAGCGGCAGCGTGCCGGCGAACAGGTAGTCGATGGTGCGGTCGGTCCAGTCGTTCCCTGCAGGCGTCGCCGCGCCGGGTCCCCAGTAGTCGTAAACGGCATCGAGCGAACCGAACACGTTTCCCGCGACGAGCGTCAGCAGGTTGACGGGATCGAGCGATCCTTCCAGCGCCATGCCGTAGGCGATGGCCGGGCGGTTGGAGCTTTGTAGAAATTGCATGGTGAGGAGGGCGGGCACGATCACGACGGCGACCGTCACCGCCGCGGCGAGCGCGAGGATCGCAAGCCCGCCGCCGCGCGCCGCGCGCCGGCCGGTCAGGGCGTGGCGAAGGGCCAACGCGCCCAGCGACAGGCAAAGCAGGTAAGCCACCTGATCGCGGCCGAGCGCCATCAAACCCGCCATTGCGCCGGCAACCACAGCGAGGCGCAGGGATCGCCTGTCGAGCGCGGCAAGCAGGCTCCACAGCGCCAGGGGAAAGAACGCGTATGAGATGATCATGCCGGTGTGTTGCAGGCGCGACGCCGCCGAACCGCCGAACATGAAGACCAAGGCGGCAAGCAGGGCGGCGGCGGGGTGCCAGCGCCAGTGCCGTGCGAGGCCGAGGACGCCGAAGCCGCCGGCGACGAGGTGAGCCAGCACCATCGCATCGAAGGCCGGCATGCTTGCATCGGGAACGACGAAGGCAAGCAGCGCCATGCTCGGCGTGAAGATCAGCGATTGCGGGTCGGCGACCGCCGGGTAGCCGGAAAAGTGGTAGGGGTTCCACAGCGGCAGCGCTCCCCGACGGAGCGCGTCGCCAAGGAAGCGGAACATCGGGTAGAAGTGGTTCTTGGAGTCCCACGGCACGACGGCCAGCGCCAGCTGCCAGCGCGCGTAGCCTGCGGCCGCGGCCGCGATCAGGCCAAGGGCGAGGCCGGCGGAGGTAGCGCGCGACCAGGGCGTGCCGGCGACCTCGCTGTCCGCCGCTGCGCGCGGCGGGCTGTCGGGAACGGCGACGCCGGCCGTCTCGAAGAAGGTCACGGCAGCGCGCACGCCGCGCAGGAACGGTCGTCGCGGATGGTGCGAACGGCTTCGGGTGGTCGGGTCAAGGCGGCTCTGTTCCCGGTCGGCGGCCGGCACGGCTCGGACACGCCGGGTGGAATGCGGTCCGAACGCGTACCCGGCTAGAGTGGGCGTCTTGAACCCCGTATGAACGAATTATCGCGAAAGTGAGGGGCGGCGTCTGCCGCGCTGGCGTGGCTACGCGGACTTGCGCACGCGCCGGCAACGCCCTTAGATCCCGCAGCACCGCCGTCGCCGCCGCGCGTGCGCAGCGAAGCCGAGGCACCCTCACCGGAGCGCAGGGCGTCATGATCTTCTACGAACCCGCCTCGCGCGACACGGCCATCCTCCCCCACGACCCATTCAAGGCGCTCATCGCGCCGCGTCCGATCGGCTGGGTCACCACGCGCTCGGCGGCGGGCGCGGTAAATCTCGCGCCCTATTCCTTCTTCAACGCCTTTGCCGACCGACCGCCGATCCTCGCCTTCTCGTCGAGCGGCTACAAGGACTCGGTTTGTTTCGCCGCGGAAACCGGCGAATTCGTGTGGAACATGCCGACCTACGACCTGCGCGAGAACATGAACAAGACGGCGGCGCCGTTGGCGCGAGGGTGCAGCGAAGCCGAGTTCGCCGCACTCGACCTCGCGCCGTGCCGCCTCGTCGCCGTGCCGCGCGTGAAGGCCAGTCCGGCGGCGCTGGAATGCAAGCTCGTCGAAGTGAAGCGGCTCGCCGATCGCCACGGCACCGCCCTGGACCATTGGCTGGTGATCGGCGAGGTCGTCGGCGTGCACATCGCTTCGGCCTTCGTCAGGGACGGTCGCGTGGACACCGCGGCGATGACGCCGATCGCACGCTGCGGCTACATGGACTACGTAGTTGCAGACCGTATGTTCGCGATGGAGCGACCGCCCAACGTTCCGACATGACGGCTTCCTGACACGCCGCCGCGGCGGGACGCATCGCCGGTGGCCCGCTTGATACATCCGGCTCCTGGGGCACCACGCTTCATTAACCATGGTCTGCAAATCTGAGGGGAGTGAAGCTCGATTTGCGGCCGGCGTGAATGATCCTTGACCATTTCGAGCTTTGGGCACGCAGCGCGTCGGCGACCGACCGCGCCGACGGCGTCAAGATCCTCGCCAGGGCCTACCTGTATTCCGATCTGGGTCGCGTGCGGCAGGACGCGTTGCGCGTGCTCACCGGCTTCCTCGACGATCCCTCACCACTCGTCCGGCGCACGCTGGCGGAGGCGCTGGCCGGTGCCGGCCACGCACCCCATCACCTCGTCACGGCGCTCGCCGACGACCAGTCCGAGATCGCGTCCATCGTGCTTCGCCGCTCGTGCGTCCTCACCGACGCCGAGCTGGTCAGCTGCGCCGCCTGCGCGGATGAAGCCGCGCAGGTCGCGATCGCCTCGCGCGCGCCGCTCGGCGAAGCGGTCGCCGCCGCCCTTGCAGACCGTGCCGCCCCCGCCGCGCTGGTCGCGCTCGCCGCCAACCGCGCGGCGTCCCTGTCCCTGGCATCGTGCCGGCGCCTCGTCGAGCGCTGCGGCGACCGGGCGGAGCTGCGCGAAGCGTTGCTGACGCGCCCCGATTTGCCGGCGTCGCTGCGCGTCGACCTCGTCGCCGCCACCACGCGCGCGCTTGCGTGCTTCGTCGCCGAACGCAACTGGATGTCCGACGACCGCATGCGGCGCGTCGCGGCGGAAACGCGGGACAAGGCGGCGGTGATCATCTCGAACGGGCAGGCCGGGGCACAGACGGATCTCGTGACGCACCTCCGCAACAATGCGCAGATCACGGTGGGTTTGGCGCTGCGCGCGATCCTCAGCGGGCGCGTCGGCTTGTTCACGGCAATGTTGGCAGACCTGTCCGGCATGGAGCCGGGGCGCGTCGAGGGCCTGAGCGAGCGTTGCGAGGGTGCCGGCTTCACGGCGCTGTACCGCAAGGCGGGTTTGCCGGACGCGCTGCTGCCGGCGTTCCGCTGCGCGCTTCATAGCGCGCGCGACGTGAGCGGCACGGGCGCGGCGCGCCTCGACCGCGGCGCGGTGGCACGCATGCTGGCCGAGTGCACGGAGATCAACCGCGGCGACCTCGACGCGCTGCTGGTCATGCTGCGGCGCTTCGAAACGGAAGCGGCACGCGACGACGCGCGCGCCATGGCGTACCCCGCTCGCAGAGCGGCGCAGGTGGCGAGCCACGCGGAGCCGCTGGTGCTTCACGATGCGGATCTTCGCGGTACGGCCCTGGCGGACGGCTTCCCACGCCGCATCGGGCGCGGGTCCGTCGAGGTCGTCGCGCCGGCGCAACGCAAGGTCACCTACGAGATCGACCTCGCGGCGATCGAGTCGGTGCTGCTCGGCGACACCGCCGCGGTTGAGGTCGCCCAACCCGTCCATCCCCGGAAGCTCGAAGCGGTGCAGACGAGCGCGCCGCCGCCGCGGCGGCAGTCGGCCTACGTGGTCGACCTGGCGGCGATCGAGGACTCGCTGCTGCTGGCCGCCTGACGCAGCGGAAACTGGTAAGCACGCTGCCTCATGCCTTACGCAGAAGGCCCGTCGCCTGCGCCCAGAACAGGTGCGCGATCGTCTTGATGTCGACGATCTCGCCACGTTCAATCATTGCGATGGCCGCGTCGAGCGTGATTTCGAAGACCTCGATGTCCTCGCCCTCGCCGATCAGGCCGCCGCCCTCCGTGACACGGTCCTCCGCCCGGTAGGGCGCGACGAAGTAGGTCAGGCGCTCGGTGAAGCTGCCGGGCGAAGAATAGGCCTCGAAGATGCGCCGCGGCGCGCTGGTCAGCCTCAGGCCGGTTTCCTCCTCCGTTTCCTTGACGACGCGCGTGAACGGGTCGGCCCCGTCGAGCTTGCCGGCGCAGGTTTCGACGAGGCTTTCCGTTCCCTGCTGGAGGAAGGCGACGCCACGGAACTGCCGGATGAGGAGGATGGTGCCGCGCTCGACGTCATAGGGCAGGATGGAAACACCGTCGCCCGTGTCGAGGATCTCGCGGGTGAGGTCGGCCATGTCGCCGTCGCGCCGACGACGGCGGAACACGATCCTGTCGAGCTGCCCGAAACCCTTGTGGATCGTGGTGCGCTCGGTCACCTTTGTTTCGCTCAACGCGTGGCGCTCCTTGAAGCATCGGACCGGCCTTCGATCCGGCCTCCTAGTAACCGAACTGTTCGAGGAGGATGCGCTCGTCGAGCGAATGACCGGGATCGTGCAGCAGGACGAGGCCGACCGAAAGATCCATGGCGATCTCGACATGCACCACGTCGCGTACCTCGAAATTGTCGGCGACCGCCGACACCGGACGCTTCGCGCCTTCCATGACGTCGATCGCCACCCTGGCGCTGTCGCGCAGCAGGGCGCCGCGCCAGCGCCGCGGGCGAAACGCGGAGATCGGCGTCAGCGTCATCAGGGACGCATTGAGCGGCAGGATCGGTCCGCCGACGGACAGGTTGTAGGCGGTCGAGCCGGCGGGCGTCGCCACCATGACGCCGTCGGCGACGAGCTCGCTCATCCGTTCCTTGCCGTCGATGACGATCCTGAGCTTCACCGCCTGATGGGTTTGGCGCGACAGGAACACCTCGTTGATCGCGCGACCCTCGAAAGTCTCGCCCGAGGCGGCGGTCGCCCGCATGGTCAGCGGGTGCAGGATGGAAGGCTGCGCGTCGTCCAGGCGTTCGACCAGGTCACCGTCGTGGGACTCGTTCATCAGGAAGCCGACCGTGCCGCGGTTCATGCCGAAGATCGGCACGCCCGACCCAAGGAAGCGATGCAGCGTTTGCAGCATGGTGCCGTCGCCGCCGAGCACCACAACGACATCGGCTTCGCCTTCCCCGGCGTTGCCGTAAGTGGCGGCGAGGCGGTCGCGATGCGCGTCGGCCTCCGGCGAGCCCGATGACAGGAAGGCGATCTTCTTGAAACGGCGTCGGGCGTCATCGCAGGCGAGCATGATCGGGCGACCGGGCTGGGCTCAGGCCCTCATAGCCGGGGCCGGAGGCGAACGCAAAAACCGGCACGCGTCGACGATGCGCGCGGCATGGATGCGGAATGAGCGCACCGCGCATCCCGGCGTCACGCGATCGACGCGGAGCGTCCCCTCGCCTCGGCGCCCGCGCTTAGATCGCGAAGCTGGTCCCGCAGCCGCACGAGGCCGTCGCCTGCGGGTTGTGGATCTTGAAGGCCTGTCCCATCAGGTCGTTGATGAAGTCTATGGTCGATCCGCGCAGGTATTCGAGCGAGGTGTGATCGATCAGAACGGTCGCCCCGTCCCGCTCGAGGACGAGGTCGTCGGCATCGCGCGCGCCGACGATGTCGTAGGTGTACTGGAAGCCCGAGCAGCCGCCGCCGTCGACGCCGATGCGCAGGGCGGAGCCGGATGCTTCCGTTCGCAGGATCTCGGCGACGCGCCTGGCCGCAGCGGCGCTGATCTCGACGGCAAGGGATGTGGTGGCGTCGCTCATGGTGACTCTGGCTGCTCGTGCGTGGGATGCTGGCGGAGGTCTTGCGCACCGC
The DNA here is from genome assembly GCA_964243435.1 of uncultured Beijerinckiaceae bacterium. GTDB lineage: Bacteria > Pseudomonadota > Alphaproteobacteria > Rhizobiales > Beijerinckiaceae > RH-AL1. The sequence continues at coordinate 46,189 of CAXTFM010000006.1, read as the reverse complement.
CTGTGCAGAAGATACGTGCGGCTCCGACCATCCGCAACACGTGGCAGCCGAGCCGCCTCGTCCGGCGGCGCGCATGGTCCAATCGTGGCGGTCGGGCGTTTGTGGGTCATGCAACGAGCGCGTTATGCCGCCCACCCCGACTCCAGCCCCGGCCGGCTGCTGCCCGAACCCGCGTCGCCGACGCGCTCCGACTTCCAGCGCGACCGCGACCGCATCATCCACTCGACCGCCTTCCGCCGCCTGGCTCACAAGACCCAGGTCTTCGTGCCGCACGAGGGCGACCATTACCGCACCCGGCTGACCCACACGATCGAGGTCGGGCAGCTCGCCCGCGCCGTGTCGCGCGCGCTTCAACTCGACGAAGACCTCGCCGAGGCGGTCGCGCTCGCCCACGACCTCGGCCACACGCCTTTCGGGCACACCGGCGAGGAAGTGCTCGACGCGCTGATGGCAGGGATCGGCGGTTTCGACCACAACGCGCAGACGATCCGCATCGTGACCAAGCTGGAGCGCCGCTACGCCGGCTTCGACGGGCTGAACCTCACCTTCGAGACGCTTGAAGGCCTCGCCAAGCACAACGGCCCGCTGCTGGAATGGGACGGAACGCCGGTCGCGGCCTTCGCCCCGCGCGGGCTGCCGGGAATCTTCCGCGAGGTCGACGCGCTGCGCCCGCTCGGCCTGGCACGCCACGCTTCCGCCGAGGCGCAGGCGGCGGCGCTGGCCGACGACATCGCCTACAACGCACACGACCTCGACGATGGACTGCGCGCCGGCCTGTTCTCGCTTGATGCGTGCCGCGAGGTGCCTTTCCTCGCGGCGCTGCTCGACGACGTCGCGCTGCGCCATCCCGGCCTCGACCACAGCCGCACGATCCACGAGCTGACCCGGCGCATCATTACCCGTTTCGTCGAGGATGTGATCGCCGCATCGCGCGGGCGGCTGGCATCGCTCGACAGCCTCGACGCGGTGCGCGACGCGGGTCGCGCCACCATCGGCTTTTCACCGGCGATGGCGGCGGCGAAAAACGATGTGAAGTCGTTCCTGTGGGCGCGCATGTATCGCTGCGACGAGCTGGTGCGCATCCGCGAGCAGGCGGCGGGCGTTGTCCGCGACCTGTTCCGCGCCTTCCGCGACGCGCCGCGCCTGATGCCCGCGGAATGGGCGGCCAAGGCGAGCCCGCTCGACCACAGCGGGCGGCGCGAGCGCGTTGTATGCGACTACATCGCCGGCATGACGGACCGCTACGCGCTGGCCGAGCACCGCCGCCACCACGCGGCGACGCCCGAGCTGCGTTACGGTGTGCGCTGAGCACGGTTCGGCCGGCAGAAGCGGGCGCCGGGGCCGATGGGAAGCCGGCCGGGCAGCCGCGCACGTTGCCAGTTGAACTGCCCGCCGGCGCGGCGCCGTCAAACGTGCCGCGATGGCCGCAGGGGCCGCAGCCGCAGAAGACCCGCACGGACGGCGCCGGCAAGGTCCATCGAAAGCAAGAGCGTGCCTCCGTCATGGCGTTTTGCCGCCCGGTGATGGGTCGGTTTGAAATCTACCCCGGACGACGGCGAGAACGATGAACGTCTCAGAGGTCATGATGGTCCAGCCACAACAATCGAGATGGCGCTTTCTCGCAGGTGTGGTCTTAGCCATCTTCGCGGCACCGATCGCGACGGCGCTCTGCGCGGATATAGGTTTATTTTTTTCAATACCCATCGATCTGCAAAATACGATAGATGCAATCGGAGGAGGATTCACATTACTTATTATAGCCTTCGCCTTCGGCTGGATCTTCTCCATTTTGCCGGTTCTGGTACTTGGAGGCATTGCCGTAACGATCGCTCGCTGCATTGGCACGAAGTCACCCGTTTTCTTCGCTGCCGCGGGGCTCCTCGCTGGGTTAGTCATGGCTTGGGTAGACGTTCGACGCTCGCACAACGTCTTCAACATTCTGGAAGCCATCCCGTTTCTCGTCGGCGGGTGCTCGAGCGCTCTGGCCTACTGGCGGGTTGCCGAGCGCTGATCGACGGGCTGCGATCCGCCAAGCCGGCGGCCTAGCCTTGGCGATCCAAGGTGAGTGTCCCAGGGAGCGGTTACGTATCAATCCAAATGAATGCAAACTGACCCACGACCTGCCGCCGCCGCGTTTTGACGACCGGCCGCAGTTGCATTACCGCGCGGCTCTGCGTTCAACGTCGATGCGGCGGGCCGCCAGGGTCCGTGCGTCACGCTCGGTGCCCTCGATGAACATCTTCGCCATCTTCCACGAGCGTGTGTCGACCGTCCTGCACGGCATGGTGGCCGCCGGGCGCCTGCCGCCGGATCTCGATCTCGGCCGCTTCGCGGTCGAGCCGCCGCGCGATCCAGACCACGGCGACCTCGCGATCAACGCCGCGATGGTCTACGCCAAGGATGCGAGGGCGACGTTCCCCAATCCGCGTCAGCTCGCCGTTGAACTCGCCGCCGCGTTCACGGCCTTCGAGGGCGTCGATCAGGCCGAGGTCGCCGGGCCGGGCTTCGTCAATGTCAGGCTGACGCCCACCGTGTTCGCCGTGTCGACGCGGGCGGCGCTGGTCGACCCCGCCGGATTCGCAAGGCCGTCGCGCGTCGATGGCGCGCCGGTCGACCACGCGCCCGTCAACATCGAGTACGTGTCGGCGAACCCGACCGGCCCCATGCATGTCGGTCACGGCCGCGGCGCGGTCTTCGGCGACGCGCTCGCCAACCTGCTCGACTTCGTCGGCCGCCCGGTGACGCGGGAATACTACATCAACGACGCCGGCGCCCAGGTCGACGTGCTCGCCCGCTCGACCTTCCTGCGCTATCGCGAGGCGCTCGGCGAAGTGGTCGGCGCGATCCCGGAGGGTCTGTATCCCGGCGACTACCTCCGTCCGGTCGGTGCTGCACTCGCTGCCAGCCACGGCGACCGCCTCCTCGCCAAGCCGGATGCGGAGTGGCTTCCCATCGTGCGTGCCGCCGCGGTGGCGGCGATGATGGAGCTGATCCGCGACGACCTCGCCGCGCTCGACATCCGCCACGACGTGTTTTTCTCCGAACGTTCCCTGGTGCACGGGACCGCCGGCGACGAGGTCGCCGCCGTCATCGCTGCCTTCGAATCCAGGAACCTCGTCTACCGGGGCAGGCTGCCGCCGCCCAAGGGGCAGCAGCCCGGGGAGGAATGGGAGGACCGCGAGCAGACCCTGTTCCGCTCCAGCGCCTTTGGCGACGACGTCGACCGCCCGCTGCTCAAGTCGGACGGCAGCTACACCTACTTCGCCGCCGACGTCGCCTATCACAAGACCAAGCTCGACCGCGGCGCGCGCGACCTCATCGATGTGATGGGTGCCGACCACGGCGGCTACGTCAAACGCATGCAGGCGGCGGTGAAGGCGCTGTCCGACGGCGCGGCGCGGCTCGACGTCAAGCTGTGCCAGCTCGTCCGGCTGGTGCGCGAGGGCGAGCCGGTGAAGATGTCCAAGCGTTCGGGCGATTTCGTCACCCTGCGCGAGGTCGTCGACGAGGTCGGCGTCGACGCCGTTCGCTTCATGATGCTGTACCGCAAGAACGATGCGCCGCTGGAGTTCGACCTCGCCCGAGTGATCGAACAGTCCAAGGACAACCCGGTGTTCTACGTGCAGTACGCCTACGCGCGCACCGAGTCGGCGAAGCGCCAGGCGCTCGCCGCCTTTCCCGACCTCGACGTGATGCCGGCCGCGCTCGCTGCAGCCGACCTCGGCAAGCTCGCCGACGAGGGTGAGCAGCGCCTCCTCAAGCAGGTCGCGCAGTTTCCGCGCATCCTGGAGGCGGCAGCGGCGGCGCATGAACCACACCGCGTGGCGTTTTACCTGTACGAACTTGCCTCCATCTTCCATGCACACTGGACAAGGGGCAAAGATCAGCCACAATTACGCTTTGTTAATGAGAAAAGCAGAGAAATGACCTGTGTGCGTCTAGCCATGGTTTCGGCCATCGGCGGTGTTATTGCGACGGGTCTGGGCATCCTCGGGGTGTCGGCGCCGCTCGAAATGCGCTGACGGACGCCAACCTTCGAGGCCGGCTCGCCGGTGCCGGAGGTGTCAGCGTTGAACACGGCGGCGAGCCGTCGCGCGAGGGTCAGAGTATGAGCGAGCCCGTGGTGAAGCAGCGCCCGTCCATCGATCTCGACGATTTCGAACGTCGGCTCCGGCAGCCCCGGGTGGGCGATCAGGCGCGGGAGGACGACCCGCTGGCCGAGCTGGCGCGCCTCGTCGGTGAGCCCTACGACCCGTTCAACGAAGTGTTCGCGCGCGAGGCCGCATCGGGGCCGTCGCGGACGCAGACCGGTGACCGTCATCACGACGGACGCCGCGAGCCGGGCTTTGCGGATCTGAACAATTACGCGGCCGGTTTGCCCGACGGACGGCACCCCGCGCCAGGCTCCTCGCAGCGCTTGTTCGGTGACTTCGCGGCGATCGAGGCGGGGCTGCGCGGCGGCGTGCACCCGGATGGTGGCCAGTCAACCGGGCAGTTCGCGCCGCCCGACCAGGCCGGTTACGGCGAACCCGAACACGGCTACGGGGAAGGCGGGTACGAGGAGAACTGGACCGAGCAAGGTGGACACGCCGCGCCGCACGACGCGCGGCCGGCGTCGCGTCGCCCGATGTTCATCATGGCCACCACCATCGCTGTCGGCGTCATCGGCATCGGCGCCGCCTTCGCGCTGAAGGGACACGTGTCGTCGAGCCCGCGCGAGATCAAGACGATCATGGCGGAGGCTGGTCCCACCAAGATCCAGCCGCCGCCCGACGTCGTCGACCCGAACGGACCGGATACGTCTTCGTCAGGCAGGGGTGGCCAGGCCCCGAACTCGCTCGTCAACCGCGAGGAGCAGCCGGTGGACATCACCCAGGCGGTGCAGGACAACACCGCGCGCTTCGCCCGCATGGGCGCGGGCGTGGCGCCGACGCGGGTGACCGATGCGTCCACCGTGCCTGTCCCGCCTTCGCCGCGGCAGGTGCAGACCGCGATGGCCGATCCCAAGGGAACCGCCGGTGCCCGCGACGACGCACTCGGCGCGCAGATCCAAGGTTTCGGCCTGTCCGACATGCCGGCACCGAAGCGCGTCAAGGTGGTGTCCGTGCGCCCGGACGGCACCATCCTGCCCAACGATCAGCCACCCGCCGCCGCCATCCCGGCGCCACGACCGGCTCCGAGCAAGACCAGCGACCGCGCCGGCCCGGTGGCCAAGGCGTCGACGCCCAAGGTCGCGGCGGTGAAGTCGACGTCGCGGGTCGGTACCACCCCGAAGAGCATCGAACAGCTCGCGACCGACGAGGCGCCGGCCGAGGCGAAGCCGATCAAGAAGCCCAAGCCGCAACGCGTCGCCACGGCCGACACCGGTGAAACCGAAGCGACGGAGGCGGCGGCTCCCACGCCGCTGTCCAGCGGCGGTGGCGGCTTCGCCGTGCAGCTCGCCGCGCCCGGCACGGAAGCCGAAGCCAAGGCTGCCTCCTCCAAGCTGTCGAAGAAATATGCCGGCGCGCTCGGTGGCGCCCAGCTCGGCTTCCACAAGGCGGAAAGCAACGGCAAGTCCGTCTACCGCGTCCGCGTGGGCAGCCTCAGCCGGACCGATGCGGTCGGTCTGTGCGAGAAGCTCAAGGCGGATGGCGGCACCTGCTTCGTCGCCAAGAACTGACGCTTGCCGAAACGCGAGCTTGGCACGATGAGGTCGGCACGGTGACGGCATTCCTGGCGCAATGACCCGTGCTTTCGTGTGCGGCTGCCGCGGGCCAGTACTCGATGCGGGGGAGCGCGCTTTCCTGCGCGAGGCCGAACCGCTCGGGGTCATCCTGTTCAAGCGCAACATCGACCGGCCCGAGCAGGTCAGGGCGCTGACCGCCGAGATCCGTGCGGCGCTCGGGCGCGACGATGCCCTGGTGTTGGTCGACCAGGAAGGGGGCCGTGTCCAGCGCCTCGCACCCCCGCACTGGCCGCGCTACCCCGCCGCCGCACGCCTCGCTGCCCTTCCCGCGGATCGCGCCGCCGCCGTGCGCCTCGCCGCGCGGCTGATCGGGCACGACCTCGCCTCCGTCGGCATCGACGTCGACTGCCTGCCGGTGCTCGACGTGCCGGTCCCCGGCGCCCACGACGTGATCGGCGACCGCGCCTACGGACGCGACCCCGCCGACGTCGCCCGGCTCGGCCGCGCAGCGGCAGAGGGGCTGCTCGACGCCGGGGTGCTGCCCGTGATGAAGCACGTCCCCGGCCATGGGCGGGCGGCGGCGGACAGCCACCTCGCCCTCCCGGTCGTTGACGCGCCGCGCGCGGCACTCGACGCGTCCGACTTCGAGCCGTTCCGGCGTAACAACGACCTGCCGGCGGCGATGACCGCGCATGTCGTGTACGCCGACATCGACCCGCACCGCCCGGCGACGATCTCCCCCACGGTGATCGGCGAGGTTGTCCGTGGCGCGATCGGCTTCGACGGCCTGCTGTTCAGCGACGACCTGTCGATGAAGGCCCTGCCGGGAAGCTTCCGCGACAAGGCGGAACAACTCTTCGCCGCCGGCGTCGACGTCGCCCTGCATTGCAGCGGCGAAATGGCCGAGGCGGCGGAGGTCGCTGCGGCGGCACCCCTGCTGTCTGGCGCCGCCGGTCGGCGCCTCGCCCGGGCGCGCGCCGCGCTGCGCGCGCCGCCCGGCGACTTCGACGTCGCGGCAGCGGCAGCGCTGCTCGCGCGCAGCCTCGCGCTCGCCGGCTGAGCCGAACGCCGCCGTCCTTGCCTTGTTTTCGCGCGGCGGGGCGCATAAGTCTCGCGTGACGACGAACAACGGGTTCCTGCGGAGCGACGCCGATGGGCAGCATGTCCCTCATTCACTGGATCATCGTCGGAGCGGTCCTCCTGCTTCTGTTCGGAGGCAAGAACAAGATTTCCGACGTGATGGGCGACGTCGCCAAGGGAATCAAAAGCTTTAAGAAGGGGCTGACGGAGGATGAAGAGGCGGCCAAGCACCCGTCGCCGATGCGCCCCGCCGAGCCCGTTCGCACCATTGACCACTACGCGCCGAACCAGCCGCAGCCCTACGCGGCACAACCGCAGCCCGTCGCCCATGCGGAGACCGAGCCGGGCAAGGTCGGTTGACGGCAGCCCGGCGGGATCGCTGAAACATGTTCGATTTCGACGCCACGAAGATAATCGTCGTTGGCGTCATCGCGCTCATCTTCATCCCGCCGAAGGACCTGCCGCGTGTTATGCGTCAGGTCGGCCAATTCGTCGGCAAGATGCGACGCATGGCGACGGAGTTCCAAGGCCAGTTCATGGATGCGATGCGCGAGGCCGATCTCGCCGATCTCCGGCAGGAGGCGCAGAAATTGTCGGACGCCGCGCGCGCCTCGACGGGCCTTGATAGCCTGCGCGACCTCAATGGACAGATGACAAGCGCCCTCCACCGGCCGACGCCTTCCGTCTCGTCAACAGAACCTCCGGCGACCGAACCGCCGCTCACCGATGGCACTGACCCTCGTGCCGCTCCGCACATCGGTCCCGGGCCAGCGCTCCGCGAGGATGTCCCGCAACTCGCGGACACGTCGACCCACCTGTCGGCGTGACGCCCCGCTTGGCTTACGCGTCGTGCCGGTCGCGACGCCGCCGGTTCATCCTGAGGGCGGGGCGCCGCTGACGCGCGAACCATGACCGATGCCGACATTGAGGCGACAAAGGCGCCTCTCATGGATCACATCGTCGAATTGCGCACGCGCCTGGTCAAGGCGCTGTTGGCGTTCGTCGTCATGTTCATCGCATCGTTCTTCTTCGCCAAGAACATCTACAATCTGCTGGTGCTTCCCTATCAGCACGTTGCCGGACCCGACGCACGCCTCATCTACACGGCGCCACAGGAATACTTCTTCACTCAGATCCGCGTGGCCTTCTTCACGGCCGCCTTCCTCGCATGTCCCGTTATCTTCACGCAGCTCTACGCCTTCGTCGCGCCGGGGCTGTACCGCCACGAGCGCAACGCCTTCCGGCCCTATCTTTTCGCGACGCCGGTGTTCTTCGCGGTCGGCGGCCTGCTCGTCTACTTCGTCGTCATGCCGAACCTGCTGCATTTCTTCCTTGGCATGGAACAGTCGAAGGAGCCGGGCAGGGCGCAAATCGAACTGCTGCCGCGCGTCAGCGAGTACCTGTCGCTGATCATGACGCTGATTTTGGCGTTCGGGCTCATGTTCCAGCTGCCCGTGGTGCTCACCCTGCTCGGTCAGATCGGCATCGTAGACACGACCTTTCTGCGTGCCAAGCGGCGCTACGCAATCGTGCTCGTCTTCGCCGCCTCGGCCGTGCTGACACCACCCGACGCATTTTCCATGCTGGCGCTCGCCGTGCCGGCCTATGCGCTCTACGAGGGCGCCATCATCGCGGTGATGATCTTGGAAAAACGGCGCAAGCGCGACGAGTTGCGCCGCGCGACCCCGTCCTGACGGGGCAGGTCAGCCGGCTTGCGGTCCGTAGTAGCTCACCGTGTCGCGGCTTGAGTCGCGGTACACCGTCACCTTGGCAAGCCCGACGCAGTGCGGCGCGACCACATGCCAGATCCAGACCGCGAGGTTCTCCATCGTCGCCGGTCCGAGGCCGGGCACCTCGTCGAGCAGTCGATGGTCGAGACCGTCGCGCGCCGCGCCGAGCGCGTCTTCGAGCAGCGTGAGGTCCATGACCATGCCGCTCGAAGGGTCGGGCGTGCCGCGCAGCGTCACCTCCGCCCGGTAGGAATGGCCGTGGATGCGCCGGCTCGACTGCGTCTCGACCGCACGCTCCAGCGTGTGCGCCGCCTCGAACCAGAACTGCTTCGATATCTCGAACATCAGGGTATGCCGATGAGCTTGTGCGTTTGAAGGCTGAAGCGCCAACGCGGGTCGGCGAGGCAGTAGGCTACGGCCGCCTGCGTGTTGGCCGCCTTGGCCGCGCCGTCCATCGGCTGCAGCCAGAAGTGGTCGAAGTCGAGCCCGACCACCTCGTCCGGTTGCAACCCGACCTGGGGGTAGACGAGCTTGAGTTCGTCGCCGCGCTTCAGCCGGAGCAAGGCGCCCGCCTTGGGGCTGACGCAGATCCAGTCGACCCCCTCAGGTGCCGGGCAGGTGCCGTTGGTTTCGCAAGCACAGGTGAAGCCGTGCCTGTGGGCGGCGGCAAGCAGAACGTCATCAAGCTGCAGCAGCGGCTCGCCGCCGGTAAACACCACGAAGGGCGCGCCGTCGCGCCCCCGCCAGGTCCGCGCGATCGCCGCCGCGAGGTCGTCGGCGGTGGCGAAACGGCCGCCGCCGTCCCCGTCCGTGCCGACGAAATCGGTGTCGCAGAAGGTGCAGACCGCTTCGGCGCGGTCGAGCTCGCGCCCGCTCCAAAGGTTGCAGCCGGCGAAGCGACAGAAGACGGCCGCCCGCCCAGCCTGATGCCCCTCGCCCTGCAACGTGTAGAACAGTTCCTTGACCGTGTAGGCCACGCGCCGCTTCCGTTGTGCCCAACCGTCGCAGCGCCCGGCGCCTGCGCGTCCGCTGCGGTACGGCTTTTCCCAACGCAGATGGTATATGCCCCTGCCGCGCGTCAAGCGGACGAGGCGAAGCAGGGAAGGGCGGATCCATGATGGTTTCGACGACGAACGAGATCGCCGGCTACCGCATCGTGCGCCACCTCGGTATGTGTCGCGGCATCACCGTGCGCTCGCGCAGCGCCGTCGGGAACTTCGTCGGCGGCCTGCAATCGTTCTTCGGTGGCAAGATCGGGATCTACGTCAAGCTCGCGGAGCAGGCGCGGCAGGAAGCCTACGACCATCTTTGCGACCATGCCACGCGCGGCGGCGCCAACGCGATCGTCGCCATGCGCTACGATGCCAACGAGATCATGGACGGCATCACCGAGGTGCTGGCCTACGGCACGGCCGTATGGGTCGAGGCGGTCTGAGCGGATCCGCGGGCTTGCCCCGCCCCGGCCTCTGGCGCTATGTGTGCGACGTGTAGGAGTGTAGCTCAATTTGGTTAGAGCACCGGTCTCCAAAACCGGGGGTTGGGGGTTCGAGTCCCTCCTCTCCTGCCAAGCTCGGCCGATCGGCCTAACGCGCGCCTGACGGCGTTTCATCGTTAACGGAAATGCAATCGAGCGGCGCGAGCACCGCGTCGTCGAACCCTGGAAAGATGGAAAGCACACCAGATAGGCGTGCCTTTCAGTTCGCCAAACTGCGCACCACCGCCACGAGGTCACGTTCCTGGTAGGGTTTGGCGAGGAACAGCCCGCGCGCCGGCAACTGCGAGGAGACCGGGCGCTCATGGCCGGAGGTGACCACGATGCCCATCGGCGGGAAATGGGCGCGGACCTTCGCCGCCAGGCTCAGCCCGTCCATCGAACCCGGCATTCGGATATCCGTGAACATGATGTGAACGTCCGAACGCTGGCGCAGCGTCAGCAACGCGTCGTCGGCGTTGGCCGCGGTGACGACGTCGAAACCGGCATCCTCGATCATGTCGCTCGCCATCACCAGCAGCAGCGGCTCGTCCTCGACGATGAGAACGAGCTTGCGAGAGGTGGGCGCCTGCACGGAGGGATCGCCGTCGCTCAAGCGTGCCTCGCTCGCGCCGGACCGCCAGCGTTCGCCGCAGCCGGCGGACGAGGGGCGCTGCTGCGCCGCGTGCCGGGCCCTCGCTGGCCGGCGGTCTCCATGTCTGTGCCGTAGGGCGGCATCTCGCTCGTCGTCAGGCAGGTGGGCCAAGCAAGATTGAAAGCCCTGATCCGCTCCGGCTGTAAACTGATTTTCGTTCACAATCGCGTCTCCCTCGTGCCGCCCTTCCCCGTCCGTGCGAGGTCGTCCTGCGTTTCCGGAGCCTGTGGCCAGCGCAGCAGTGCCGCGCGTCCACCGGCGGTGAGCACGTAATGGCCGCGCCGCACGCGCTCGAACCAGCCGTAAACGTTGCGCCGCAGGATCGCGGCGGCGTCCCGCACGCGCGGCGCGAGGTCGCGCGGGCGGCGGGCGCCGTCCGCCATCAGCGCGGCGCAAAGCAACGCTTGTTGCCGATATGCGGTCATGATCGGCGCCCGCGACCCGCCGCCCGCGACGGGGTCGCCGACGCGATGTTCGTGTTCCGCGACGAGCCGCGCGCGTCGTCGCGGGTCCCGGCGCGGCATCGGCGCCCCCGGGCTGACCAGCAGGGTGACTTGATCCGCCTCGTCAACGCCCAGCATGCCGAAGCCGAGGCGTCGGCACAGCTGTCGGAACCGCGCATCGTGCTCGCGCCCAACGCCGCGCTTCGACAAGCGCGCGGCGAGCCAAACCTCGTCGCAGGCCGCCGCACGATCGACGGCCTGCAGCACGAGTTCGAGGCTGAAGCGCAGCTTCAGTTCGCCGACCACGACGATTGAAGGCTCGCCCGGCCTGGTCGCAACGAGATCGCAGCCGCAAATCTCGCCTTTGACAGCGAAACCGCGCGCTTCCAGGAAACGCTTGACGGGAAGGTAAAGCGTGCTTTCCAGTGCTGATCTCCGCTCCCGAGGCGACACCGCCGCTCCTGTGGCGCGCATCGGGTGATCGACGCGCCGCAATGCACGGCGGCCGGATGTCGAGCCATCCGATGCGGATGTGAAGCGCGGTCCACGACGCCTGATGGCGTCCTGGAGACCCGACGAGGGCCGCGCGTTTATCCGACCGGACGAGCGGAACGGGCGAACCGATGTAGAGGGATTTTTGGGGTACGCTCGAATCGTCACAACGCCGCGGCACGGCCGACCGCCGCAACCTGCCGCGCCACACCTTCTGCCGCATGGACAGGATCGGCGCGCCCCCGCAGAACAGCGGCCTGCCGCGCTGGGACACGCCTGATGACGAATGCGACTCACGATCACGCGAACTCTTCGAAACCGTCCGGCGACGCCGGACGACGCATGACAGCCATCGCCGCCGTGCGCGTGGCAATCTTGCTCGGCTCCGGCCTCGGCGTCAATTCGGTCGCGCGGGCGGACGACGGCGGCAGCCGGGCCGATGCCGAGCGCGCCGTGCAAGCCTACTTCGCCATGTGGTCGAGCAATGCCGGCATCAACGCTGGCTTGGTCGCGCGATTCTACGCACCTGATGTGACGTACTACGGCAAGCGCATGTCGCGCGCGCAGGTGCTTGCCGACAAGCAGGCCTATATCCGCGCCTGGCCGGTCCGCTCCTACCGTGAAGTGCCCGGCACGTTCTCGGCGCGATGCACCCGCGACCTCGGCCTGTGCCACGTGACGACGGACATGGCGTGGCGGCGCGTCAGCCGCTCCGGCGCGGAATCGACGGGGCAGGCCACGATCAGCTTCGACTTCGTTCCCGCCGATGGCGGACGCAAGATCGCGCGGGAGGGCGCGCGCGTCATCGACGAGCGGCGAAGCTGAGCGTACGCCCTCACCGCTGCATGAGTGCGTCGACCACCGGGCCTTGCGGCAGGATGCCTTCGCGCAGCAGGGCGCGCCGCAGCGGGGGCACGGCGCGCAGCATGACCGCGCCGAGGCCGCGCGCGAGATCGACGGGACCAAAATCGGTCATGATCGACCTGTTCAGCACGTCGACCCCGTTGGTGCGCATCGCGACATCGCGGCGACGCGCACGCTCGTAGGGCTTCAAGCGCTCGATGCGGCCGATATCGTCTCCCTCCGCCGCGCGCCGGCCAAGGGTGACAAGAAGCTGCGCGGCATCGCGCAGGCTGAGGTTGAGGCCCTGCGCTCCGAGCGGAGGGAAGGCATGGGCCGCTTCGCCGATCAGCACGGTGCGATGGCCGCAGAGGCGGTTCACCTTGAGACCGCCCATCGGGAAGCTGCCGCGCGCCGCCTCGAAGGAGACCGCGCCGACGACCGAGCGGGTTTTCCGTTGCAACTCCGCCGCCAGCGCGTCGTCGTCGAGCGCGCGCCGCGCCTCCGCCTCGCGCGGCGTCATCAGCCAGACCAGCGAGGAACGGTGCGGGTGGTCCGGGGTGCCGCCAAGCGGGACAAGCGTGCAGGGGCCGCCCCGCGTGTGGTATTCGACCGACATTCCGTCATGCGGCTTCTCGTGGCGGAGCAGCCCGGTCAGGGCGACCTGCGGGTAGGTCCAGCTTTGCGCGGCGATGCCCGCGGCCGCCCGCGCCGGCGACTTGCGGCCGTCGGCGGCAACGAGCAGGCGGGCGGAATAGCCCCGCCCCTCGGCGTCGCGGGCGCGGACCCGCGTCTCCTCGAAGCCGATCGACTCCAACAGGCACCCGGTCAGGTGGAGTCCAGGCAGGTCCTCCGCCGCGGCGAGCAGGCCGGACACGAGCCGGTCGGTTTCGATGTTGGAACCGAGCGCGTCGAGGCCGATGTCGCCGGCTTCCAGCATCAGGGGCGGGACCGGCCAGCGCGTTCCCGTGTCGTCGACGATACGGATCGCCCTGATGCGCTGCGCGGCGGCATCGACGCGCGCCCGCACGCCGATCGCCTGAAGGAAGCGCAGCGAGCCTTCGAAAAGCGCCACCGTGCGGCCGTTCGGACGGGTGTCCGCCGGCCCGGCGCACACCACGTCGTAGCCGGCCCTGGCGAGCGCGATGGCGGCGACGAGGCCCGACGCGCCCGCGCCGGCAACGATGATGTCGGTTTCGCGGTGGTCCACGTTCGCCTCGCTTTGGCCCGCACCCGCCGACGAGGCCGGTGCCGCCAGCTGCACGTCGGGCCGGCCGGCGGCAACGGCAAGGCCGCGAATGGTCACTCCCCCCGCGTGTCGGCGGCGGCGAGAAAGGCGGCGATGCGCGCGATCGTCGGTGCATCGGCGAGCAGCGGCGCGTGGCCCTGGCCGGGCACGATATGCGTTTCGCAACCCGGCCAGCGCGCCCCCATGGCGGCCAGCGTTTCGACCGACAGCAGGTCGGAGTTGTCGCCGCGCACCGTGAGCAAGGGGGCGCCGCGAAGCGCGTCGTACTGTGCCCACAGGTTCGGCAGCGGCTTCGACAGGTCGAGTTCGTCGAGGCTGCGCGCGATCATGGGGTCGGAGCGCAGGCGCAGATCGTTGGGGTCATCACCGTAGGTCGTCGTCGCGAGCAGGTGCCATTCCGCATCGCTCAGTCCGGTGAAGGTCAGGGCGGGGCCGCGTTTCAGGCGCTCGATCGCCTCGGCTAGCGAGCGCGGCGGTTCCGCATCCCTGCCGACGTAGCCCTTGATGCGCGCCAAGCCGTCGGGTTCGAGCACGGGGCCGATGTCGTTCAGCACGGCCGCGCGGATCATCGTGCGGTGGGTTTCGGCGAGCGCCATGATGTGCAGGCCGCCGCGCGAGGTGCCGACGAAGTGCGCGGCCGCGACGCCCTCGATCGCCAAACCCGTGAGGACGTCGTCGCGCTCGACGTCCAGCGAATAGTGCCGCCAGTCCGGGTCATGGGCCGACAAGCCGCGGCCGCGACAGTCGAAGGCCATCACGCGGCGGGCGCCCGCACCGGCGAGCGCAAGCGCAAGGGGGGCGAAATCGGCCGCACCCCGCGTCAAGCCGGGCAGGCAGACGACGGGCGTGCGGCCCTCGTCGCGTCGAGGCCGGTAAGTGCGCAGGTGGAGGCGGAGCCCATCGCCTGCCTCGTAGAACAGCGATGACACATCCACCGCGTCGGCACCCGTCATCCCGCGACCCTCCGGTTCTTGACGCGCCCTTAACCCTTGGGACAGTCCGCCCCCGCGCTGCACCAATCGTTAAGTCGTGCGGCGGAGCTTAAGGCCAACGCTCAACTTGAAGGTAATCCGGCAATGGACGGGAACGTCGCGTCCCCCCTTCCGCGCATCCTGGTCGTCGAAGACGAACCGCTGCTGCGCCTGTTCAACGCCGACATGCTGAGCGATGCCGGCTTCGACGTGCTGGAGGCGGCCAACGCCGACGAGGCGTTGCGCGTGCTCGAAACCACCCGCGACATCAAGGTCGTGTTCACCGACGTCGAGATGCCCGGCGCGCTCGACGGCTTCGCCCTCGCGCAACGCATCGAAGCCTTGTGGCCCGAGATCGGCGTAGTGATCACCTCGGGCCGCCGTCGCCCCGACATGGTCCTGACGGCACCGGCGCGCTGCTTCGTCGCGAAGCCGTTCAAGGCCGCGCAGATCGTCGGCGCCATCGACGCCTTCGTCCACGCCGGCCATTGAGCGACCGGCGCGGGCCGGAACGAAAACATCACAGCTTGGCTTGGCGCTCGTCCTTGCCGCCGGCGACGGCGAGGTTGGCCTTGCCGGCGAAGATCGCCTTGTACATGGCGACGTTGGCCATCACGCGCTGCACGTAGTTGCGGGTTTCGGTGAACGGGATGCGTTCCACCCAGTCCACGGGATCGACGCCGGGATTGCGCGGGTCGCCGTAGGCGTCCACCCACTGCTTCACGCGTCCCGCACCGGCGTTGTAGGCCGCAAAGGTCAGGATCATCGATCCGCCCTGCTCGCCGAGCAGTTCGCCGAGATGAGCGGCGCCGAGCTGGGCGTTGAAGGCGGGGTCGCTCAACAGTCGCGCGCCGTCGAATGGCACGCCGGCCTTGGCGGCGGTGCGCTTCGCCGTGGCGTCGATGATCTGCATCAGACCCTTGGCGCCGGCCTTGGACACAACCGACGGCTGGAACGCGCTTTCCTGGCGCGCGATGGCGTACACCACCGCGCGGGGGGCGGAGTTGTTCAGCTCGTCGTAGGACGGGATGCCGATCGTTGGAAAGGCCAACGTGTCGACGGGGAAGCCGCGCTGGTTGGCGAGCTTGCCGATCGTCAGGGACAGGTGGGCGTCCCTTTGCTGCGCCACCACGGTGGCCAGCGCCGCGACCTGGGCGCCGTCCGTGAGCGCGCCCGCGGCGTCGAGCGCAAGGGCGGACGCCGCCTCGCGCTCGCCCGCCGCGTAGAGGAGTTCGACGACCTGGACCGCGTCGCCGCGTTCAGCGCCGACCGCCTCGCGCTTGGGCTCCTGGACGAGGTCCGCCGATACGCCCAGCACCGTGCGCGCGAGCTGCCCGTAATAGGTCGAGCTGTGCGCCGCCGCCTTGCGGTAGAAGGCACCGGCCTTGTCGATCGCGTCGGGCACGGTCGTGTTCTCGGCGGTGCGGCCCTGCCAGTACGCGATGCGGGCGACGGAGGTCGGCGTTTCCGCGAGCTTGGCGGCCTGTGTGAAGTGATAGGTCGCCCGCACGGGGTCGTTCATGAAGCGAAGCGCGATCCATCCCGCGTGGAACTCGGCTTCGAGGCGCGCCTCGTTGGAGACGGCGCTGTGCGTGGCGCAGATGACGTAGGCGGCATTGATGTTGCCGTTGTCGAGGAGGCGGCGGGCCAGCACGCGGCGCTCCGTCCACCAGCTGTCGCCGTCAACGAGGAGAACGGGGTCGCGCGGCGCCGTTTGCATCAGGTTGGCCGCGTCCATCAGCCTGTCGGCGCGGCGCAGCCTTTGCGCCTCGGCGAGGACCAGGCCGGGATCCTTGCGCATCGAGTCGGGCACGGCGGCAAGGGCCTTGTCGCTTGGCGCGTCGGCGATCACGGCGGCGCGCGCCTTGGCCAGCGCCAATACGTCGGTGCCGGCCTGAGCCGCATAATGCAGCGCCGGGCCGACCTGCTCCTTGTAAAGGGCGCGGTCGGCGCGGAACTTGTAGTCTTCCCTGGTGAGGTCGCTGCCGAAGTCGGCCTTCAACCGCGCCTCGAAGGAGGCGGGCAGGTCGTTGTCGCGGAACAGCGCGCGGGCGAGCCTGACGCCGTCGGCCACGCGGTTGTCCGCCTTCCACGCCCGGGCGAGGGCATATTTTCCGAGGACGGTCGCCGGCATGCCCGCGCCGAGGTAGCGCTCGACGAGCTTGGGATCGGCGACGTGGACGAGGCGGGACTCCGCCTGGTTACGGAACCAGCTTTTCGTCGGCCAGTCCGGGTGGGTGGCGCGGAACGCGTCGAGGCGGCCGAGGCTGATCCTGAGCGCTGCGTCGCGCAGAGCGACCCACTCCAGCGCCGTGCGCACGAGCGGCTGGGAGATGCGGCTGGCAGCCGCGTCACCGGCAGCGACGTTCTCTGCCCGGTAGGCGGCGATGGCGTCGAGGACGCCCGCGGGATCGAATCCGAGCGCGCGAATGCGCTGGTCGGCCGCGGCGGCGAGATAGGCTTGGCGCAGCGCCGAGCCGTCCTGGGCAGCTTGCGGCGCATCGAGGGTTGGTCCGACGGTCGCCGCGGCCTGGCGGTCCGACACCTCCGGCGTGCCGAGCACGGCGTGCTCCACCGATTCGGCGGCCTTGCCGATCGACTTGGTGGTTTGCACGACGTCGGCCCAGGTCGGGAACCGGCCCTCGCCAATCCGCGCCGGTGCCAGCGCGGCAACGCACAGCGCGGTTGTGCCGAGAAGGATCAGTCCGCGGCGTCCAATCGTCATGCCTGCCCCTCTTCGACGCGCACCGCGCGACCCTCGCCGATCCGCGTTAACGCCCCGTTGCCCACGTCCAAACGTCGCGGCCCGGCGGTGCCCCCGCGGACGGGGCGAGGCTGGGCGCGAAGCGTTGCGTTCCGCCGGCGACCCGCTATGTCTGGACCGCCGCGGGCCGGTTCGAGGCTCAGGGAGCCCGAACAATGCGGCACCCTCGGGGCGGCAAGGCAAGGCGATTATGGCGACGTCGGACAGGTTCAAAGGCTCGATCACGGCACTGGTGACGCCCTTCAAATCCGGGTCGTTCGACGAGGACGCCTTCCGCGCCCTGGTTGACTGGCAGATCGCGAACGGCACCCACGGCTTCGTGCCCGTCGGTACCACGGGCGAGGGTCCGACGCTGACCCATGACGAGCACCGCCGGGTCGTCGAGCTCTGCGTGGATGAAGCGCGCGGCAGGGCCTGCGTGATCGCCGGCGCGGGCTCGAACAACACCGTCGAGGCGCTCGATCTCGCCCGCCATGCCGAACAGGTCGGCGCCGACGGCGTGCTCGTCGTCACGCCATACTACAACAAGCCGTCGCAGGAGGGGCTGTACCGGCACTTCAAGGCGATCAACGACGCGGTCGGCATCCCGATCATCATCTACAACATTCCCCCGCGCTCGGCGGTGGACATGAGCGTCGACACGATGAAGCGTTTGTACGAGTTGAAGAACATCGTCGGCGTGAAGGACGCGACCGCATCGCTGGCGCGCACCGCCCAGCAGCGCGCGGCACTCGGGCCCGACTTCATCCAGCTGTCGGGCGAGGATCTCACCGCGCTCGGTGTCATGGCGCATGGCGGCCACGGCTGCATTTCCGTGACCTCCAACGTTGCGCCGCGCCAGTGCGCCGACATGCAGGAGGCCTGCCTCGCCGGCGATTTCCGCACGGCCCTCGCCATCCAGGACAAGCTGACGCCGCTCCACCTCGCCCTGTTCTGCGAGCCGAACCCCGCCGGACCGAAATGCGCGCTGGCCGAGCTCGGGCGCATGGAGCCCGAGGTGCGGTTGCCGATGGTGCCGGCGAGCGCCGCGGCGCGCGACGCGATCCGGCAGGCCATGGTGCATGCCGGGCTGCTGAACTGAGGCCAGCCCGTGGCGCCCAACCCGGAACGCTACAGGATTGCCGCCGACAACCGTCGCGCGCGCTACGACTACGCGCTCGGCGAAACCTTCGAGGCCGGGCTCATGCTGGCCGGCACGGAGGTCAAGGCGTTGCGCACGGGCAAGGCGACGATCGCGGAAAGCTATGCCTCGATCGAGCGTTCGGGTGAGGTGTTCCTCATCAACGCGACGATCCCCGAATACCTCCAGGGCAACCGCTTCAACCACGAGCCGAAGCGACCGCGCAAGCTCCTCCTCCACGCTCGCGAGATCGCCAAGATCGCGCAAGGGGTGGAGCGCGAGGGCATGACCATCGTCCCCCTCAAGATCTACTTCAACGAGCAGGGCAGGGCCAAGATCGAGATCGCGCTGGCCAAGGGCAAGAAGCTGCACGACAAGCGCGAAACCGAGCGCAAACGCGACTGGGCACGCGAAAAGAGTCGTTTGCTCAAGAACAGCTGAGCGGCGCCCCGCGGAGGTGGTCGCCGACGTCGTCGAACACCGCGCGGAACGATGCTTCGGTCAGCAGGCGCGTGCTCGTGTTGTAGCGCGAGCAGTGATAGGAATCGAACAGCGCCACCGTCGTGCCGTCGGCGCGCACGAGGTCGTGGCGGCGGCGGTGCGCGAATGGCGCGCCGGCCAGTGCGCGGTTGAACACCCGTAGCACGCTGTCGTGGGCGATCCGGCCCAGCGCGACGATCGCCCGCAGTTCGGCCATGCTCGCCAGCACCGCCTGAAGGAAAGGGCGGCAGGTCGCGATCTCGGCAGGGGTCGGCTTGTTCTGGGGCGGCACGCAGCGGACCGCGTTGGTGATCGCGCAATCGCGCAAGACCACGCCGTCGTCGGCCCTGCGGTCATAGGTGCCCTCGGCCCAGCCCGCGGCGAGCAGCGTCGCATAGAGGAGGTCGCCGGCATAGTCGGCGGTGAAGGGGCGTCCGGTGCGGTTGGCACCACGCAGCCCTGGTGCCAGCCCGACGACCAGGAGGCGCGCACCCGGCGCGGCGAAGGTCGGCACGGGCGCGTTGAACCAAGCCGGCTGTGCCGACCGCGACTCTGCGCGGAAGGCGACGAGGCGCGGGCAGAGCGGACAGTCGCGGCCCGGTTCACCGATCATCGCGCCTCACGCCGTCCCGCCAGGGCAATGCCGCGCGCGCACGCTGGAACAGCGCCGCGGGATGCGAACCCTGCTCCCTGCGCTATGGCGTTTGCCCGGATCGCCGCCGCTCCAGTCGTCAAATGCGCGCGTTCACTATAGTCGTCCATGCGCCAGTGAAACTTGACGAGCACTTCTGACTCCCAGATGATTTGGCCGCGATTCACTATAGCAGCACGAAGACGAGTTGTGACGTGCAACGCACTGCCCACGTTGAACTATATCGAATTCAATTTCTTTCGGATGACATTTCTAAGTCCGCGCTGGTCGCACGTTTCTTTTACGACGGATGACATCTTCGCACGTTACAAACGCATTCCGACGTTCACAGAACGTTAGTCATTGACTCGTCGGGACCGGCGCGCGGCGCTTGCTGCCCGAACGCAATGCCCTTGAGCGTCCTTCCCTTGCAACCGTGCCGGAACGGGTGATACGAGATGGTCAAATCTTACACATGAAAGGTCGTGCATGGCACGCGTTACCGTCGAGGATTGCGTCGACAAGGTTGAGAACAGGTTTGAGTTGGTGCTGATCGCGAGCCATCGCGCGCGCCTGATCGCCTCGGGGTCGACCATTACGGTCGCCCGCGACAACGACAAGAACCCAGTGGTGGCGCTGCGCGAAATCGCCGATGCGACGCAAGTTCCCGAGGACCTCAAGGAGGACTTCATCCACTCGCTGCAAAAGCAGGTCGAGGTCGACGAGCCCGAGGCCGAGGTGGTGCCGGCGTTGACACCGCAAGGCGAGTCGCCGCAGGCCGAGGCGACCGGCGACGTGCAGTTCGACCGGATGACCGAGGAGGACCTGCTGCGTGGCCTCGAAGGGCTGGTGCCCCCCGCCGCCACGGACGACGAAGGGGAATAGGACGTTCCCCCGCGGGGACAAGTCGTAGCGGAACGTGCAACCTTTGCCGTCGCCGCCCGCTCCCGCAGGCGGACGGTAGACGCGGGTGCAACCTTCTTCATGATGCGGCAGTACGAACTGGTCGAACGGGTCCGGCATTACAACCCATCAACCGACGAGGTCCTGCTCAACCGCGCCTACGTGTATGCCATGAAGGCGCATGGGTCCCAGGTCCGTGCTTCGGGCGACCCGTACTTCTCCCACCCCCTCGAAGTTGCCGCCATCCTAACCGACCTGCGCCTCGACGATGCGACCATCGTCGCCGGCGTACTCCACGACACGATCGAGGACACCGACTCGACGCGCGAGGAGATCGACCGCGTCTTCGGGCGCGAGATCGGCCTGCTCGTCGACGGCCTGACCAAGCTCAAGCGCATCGACCTCGTGTCGAAGCGCGCAGCCCAGGCCGAGAATTTCCGCAAGCTGCTGCTCGCCATCGCGGCCGACGTGCGCGTGCTGCTGGTCAAGCTCGCCGACCGCCTACACAACATGCGGACCCTGCATCACGTCCCGCCCGAGAAGCGCGCGCGCATCGCCGAGGAAACGCTCGACATATACGCACCCCTTGCCGGGCGCATGGGCATGCAGCGCATCCGCGACGAGCTCGATGACCTCGCCTTCCGCCACCTCATGCCGGACGCCTACCGCACCATCGCGGCCCGCCTCGCCGAAGCCGATCGCGACAACGACGAGCGCGTCGCCGCGATCGAGGGCGAGATCGCGGCGGCGCTCACCGATGAAGGGCTACGGGCCGAGGTCAAGGGTCGGCGCAAGCAGCCCTATTCCGTGTGGCGGAAGATGGAGCGCAAGTCGATCTCGTTCGAGCAGATGTCGGACATCTTCGGGTTCCGCATCCTCGTCGAGGCGCCTGCCGAGTGCTACCGCGCGCTCGGCGTCCTGCACACCCGCTGGCCATCCGTGCCCGGGCGCTTCAAGGACTACGTGTCGACGCCCAAGCCGAACGATTACCGCTCGATCCACACCACCGTGGTCGGGCCGGGGCAGCAGCGCGTCGAGGTGCAAATCCGCACGCGCGACATGCACGACCTCGCCAGCAACGGCATCGCCGCCCACGTCTTCTACAAGGAGAACCTTTCGACCGAGCAGAGCGCTTCGGTGAGCGAGAGCCGTGCCTTCACCTGGCTGCGCCGCACCGTCGAGCTGCTCGCGGAAGGCTCGTCGCCCGAGGAGTTCCTTGCCCACACCAAGCTCGAGCTCTTCATCGACCAGGTTTTCTGCTTCACGCCCAACGGAAAGCTCATCGCATTGCCGCGCGGCGCCACGCCGATCGACTTTGCCTATGCCGTCCACACCGACGTCGGCAACACCGCTGTCGGCGCCAAGATCAACGGGCGCCCAGCCGCACTGCTGACCGAGTTGCAGAACGGCGACGAGGTCGAGATCGACCGCCAGGACGGGCAGAGTCCGCCCTCGGTGTGGGGAAACCTCGTCGTCACCGGCAAGGCGCGCGCCGCGATCCGCCGGGCGACGCGCGACGCGATGCGCGCGCAGTATGCCGGGCTCGGCCGGCAGATCGTGACCCGCGCCTTCGAGCGCGCCGGGCGCCCCTTCGCCGAGGAGCGGTTGCGGGCGGCGCTGCCGCGTTTCGCCCAGTCCAGCGTCGAGGACGTGCTCGCCGCCGTCGGCCGCGGCGAGATGTTCTCCGGCGACGTCGTCAAGGCCGTGCATCCCGACATCGCCGAGGAGCGGCGGCCGACCGCGCCCCGCGCGCGCAGCGAGGCCGGCTGGTTCGGCACCAAGACCAACAGCAGCCTGCTGTTCCAGGTGCCCGGCGCCAGCGACGAGGTGGACTGGAAGATGATGTCGCGGGCGGGCCTGCATCCCGACCTGCCCGTGCACTACGCGCCGAACGGCGGCGCCCTGCCGGGCGACCGCATCGTGGGCATCCTCGACCCGGACAGGTCGATCACCGTGTTTCCCATCCAGTCGCCCGACCTCACCGCCTTCGACGACCAGCCCGAACGCTGGCTCGACGTCCGCTGGGACGTCGGCGACGGCAAGCGGCTGTTCCCGGCGAAACTGCAGATCACCGCCATCAACGAGCCGGGCACGCTCGGCGCCATCGCCACCGTCATCGGCGAAAACGGCGCCAACATCGACAACATCATCATGAAGCCGATCTCGCAGGATGCGCGGGTGCTCGTCGCCGACCTCGAGGTCAGCGACGTCAAACACCTCAGCTCCATCGTGTCGCAGCTGCGCGCGCGCCCGATCGTCAGCAAGGTCGAACGGATCAACGGCACATGACGCACCCCGCCGGCCGGCTCCGCCTTGGCGTCAACGTCGACCACGTCGCCACCGTGCGCAACGCGCGGGGCGGCGCACTGCCCGACCCGCTGCGCGCCGCCCACCTCGCGGTGATGGCCGGGGCCGACGGCATCACCGCCCACCTGCGCGAGGACCGCCGCCACATTCGCGACGACGACATCAGGCGCCTGCGCGCCGAACTCGCCGTGCCGCTCAACTTCGAGATGGCGGCAACCGACGAGATGGTGGCGATCGCGGTGACGGCGCGCCCGCATGCCGCGTGCATGGTGCCGGAAAAGCGCAGCGAGCGCACCACGGAGGGCGGCCTCGACGTCGTCGGCGGTCACGATCACCTGCGCATGGCGACAACGGAACTGACCAAGGTTGGGATCAGGGTGTCGCTGTTCGTCGAGCCGAGCGTGCGCGCGATCGAGGCGGCGGATTCCATCGGGGCTCCGGTGGTGGAGCTGCACACCGGCGCTTGGTGCGACAGCCTCGCCCATGGCGAAGATGAACGCGCAGCGCACGAGTTCGCCCGCCTCGGTGCCGCCGCGCGCGCGGCGCGCGCCCGGGGCATCGAGTGCCACGCCGGCCACGGGCTCGACTACGCCACAGCGCGCACGATCAGCGCGTTGCCGGAGATCGTCGAACTCAACATCGGTCATTTCCTCGTCGGCGAAGCCATCTTCACCGGCCTCGGCGAAGCCATCGCCACCATGCGCGCCGCAATGGACCGGGGGCGCGCCGAGGCGCGCGCGTGATCGTCGGCATCGGCACGGACCTGTGCAGCATCGAGCGCGTCGCGCGCGCGCTGGAGCGCTTCGGCGAGCGTTTCACCATGCGCTGCTTCACCGAGCATGAGCGCCGCCGGGCGGAGGGCAGGGCGGGGCGCGCCGCGACCTACGCCAAGCGCTTCGCCGCCAAGGAGGCCTGTGCCAAGGCGCTCGGCACCGGCATCCGCGACGGCGTGGCCTGGCGGGACATGGGCGTGGTCAACCTGCCGTCGGGCAAGCCGACCATGCGGCTGACTGGCGGCGCCGCGACCGCGCTAGCGCGCCTCGTGCCGCCCGGCCACGAAGCGGTGATCCACCTCGCGATCAGCGACGAGCATCCGACGGCGCAGGCCTTCGTCGTCATCGAGGCGTGCGCGACCGGGGGCGCCACGGCCGTCAGGGGATCGTGACCACGACCCTGCCGCGGATCTTGCCGTCGAGGATGTCGTGGCCGGCCGCAACCACCTCGTCGAACGTGATGTCGCGTGTCGCCCGCGCAAGCTTGTCGCGGTCGAGGTCGCGGGAGAGGCGTGCCCACGCCTTCTCGCGCAGCGGCTTGGGGCAGTACACGCTGTCGATGCCGAGCAGCGCCACGCCGCGCAGGATGAGAGGCGCGACGGAGGCGGGCAGGTCCATGCCCTGCGCCAACCCGCAGGCGGCGATGGCGCCATGGCGCTTCGTTTGCGCGAGGAGGTTTGCCAGCGTGTGCGAACCGACGGCGTCGATGCCGGCCGCCCAGCGCTCGCGGCCGAGCGGCTTCCCCGGCCCTGAAAGTTCGGCGCGGTCGATGACCTCGTCGGCGCCGAGGTCGTGGAGATAGTCGGCCTCGGTCATCCGCCCGGTCGAGGCGATGCAGTGCCACCCCGCCGCCTTCAGCAGCATCAGCGCAAAGGCGCCGACGCCGCCGCCGGCACCGGTCACCACGGCCGGGCCGCTCGCGGGTCCGACGCCATGATGCTCGAGAGCGAGGGTGGCGAGAGCCGCCGTGAAGCCGGCGGTGCCGACCGCCATGGCGTCGTGCGTCGACACCCCTTCCGGCAGCTTGACCAGCCACTCGCCCTTGACGCGCGCCTTCTCGGCATAGCCGCCAAAGACCGTCTCGCCCATGCCCCAGCCGTTGCACACCACGCGGTCGCCCGGCGCGAAGTCCGGGTCGTCCGAGCGCTCGACCGTGCCGGCGAAGTCGATGCCGCCGATCATCGGTGAAACCCGTACAACTGGGCTCCTGCCGGTGATCGCCAGCCCGTCCTTGTAGTTCACGGTGGAGTGCGACACGTGGACGGTGACGTTGCCGGGCATCAGCGCCGCCTCGTCGAAGTCGACGAGGGCGGCGACCGTGCCCGCGTCCGTCTTGTCGATGCGTAGGGCTTTCATGGTTGCTCCACGAGGAACCGCCGCGCGGCACGGCGGCAACCCACGCCTCACATGCCGGCGTAGTTCGGTCCACCTCCGCCTTCGGGGGGCACCCAGGTGATGTTCTGCGACGGGTCCTTGATATCGCACGTCTTGCAATGCACGCAGTTCTGCGCGTTGATGACGAAACGCGGATCGGTCTTCGCCACCTCGTCGCCGTACACCACCTCGTAGACGCCGACCGGGCAGTACAAGCGCGACGGCGCGCCGTAGAGCGGCAGGTTGCGCTTGATCGGGATGTCGGGATCGGCGAGCTTGAGGTGCGGCGGCTGGTTCTCCTCGTGATTGGCCCCCGAGAGGTACACGGAGGAGGGCTTGTCGAAACTGAGCCTGCCGTCCGGCTTCGGATAGCTGATCGGCGTGACGTCGGCGAGCGGCTTCATCGCCTCGTAGTCGGCATGACCGTGCTTCATCGTGCCGAACAGCGACAAGCCGGCGAGCGCGTGGGTCCACATGTCGAGGCCGCCGAGCACCACCCCGCCGAGCGTGCCGAAGCGCGACCACAGCGGCTTGACGTTGCGCACCGGCTTCAAGTCCTGCCCGACCGGCGTGTCGCGCCAACCGTCGGCATAGGCATCGAGGCGGTCGTGTGCCCGTCCGGCCTTGATCGCGGCGGCAGCGGCGTCCGCCGCCTGCATCCCCGTGCGGATCGCGTTGTGCGAGCCCTTGATGCGCGGCACGTTGACGAAGCCGGCGGCGCAGCCGATCAGCGCCGCCCCGTCGACGGCAAGGCCCGGCACCGACTGCCAGCCGCCTTCCGTGATGGCGCGCGCACCGAAGGCGAGACGCTCGCCCCCGTCCAGCAGCGACGCCATCAGCGGATGGGTCTTGAAGCGCTGGAACTCGTGGAACGGCGACAGGGTCGGGTTGCTGTAGTTCAGGTGGACCACGAGGCCGACGCCGACGCGGTTCTCGCCGTAGTGGTAAAGGAACGAGCCGCCGCCGGTGGAGGAGTCCAGCGGCCAGCCGAAGGTGTGCTGGATCAGCCCCGGGCGGTGATGCTCGGGCTTCACCGTCCACAGCTCCTTCAGGCCGATGCCGTATTTCTGCGGCTCGCCGGCCGCGTGCAGCCCGAAACGCGCGATAAGCTGCTTCGACAGGGTGCCGCGCGCGCCCTCGGCAAGCAGGGTGTAGCGTCCGCGCAGCTCCATGCCGCGGGTATAGTTCGCCGTGGGCCGGCCATCCTTGCCGACGCCCATGTCGCCGCTCGCGACGCCGACCACGGCGTCGCCCTCGTAGAGAAGTTCTGTCGCGGCGAAGCCGGGATAGATGTCGACGCCGACCGCCTCGGCGCGCGACGCAAGGTATTTGGCGACGTCCGATAGGGAGCCGGTGAAGTTGCCCTCGTTCGACAGCATCGGCGGCATCAGCGCGCTCGGAAGGCGCAGGCTTTTCTTTTCCGTCAGGTAGAAGAAGGTGTCGGAGGTGACCTCGGTCTTGAGCGGTCGTTCGACATCGGTGCGCCAGTCCGGCAGCAACGCGTCGAGCGCCGTCGGGTCCATCACCAGTCCCGACAGGATGTGCGCGCCGACCTCGGAGCCCTTCTCCAACACGACAACCGACAGGTCGGCATCGATCTGCTTCAACCTGATCGCGGCGGCGAGCCCGGCCGGGCCGCCGCCGACGATCACGACGTCGAAGTCCATGCTTTCGCGCGGCTCGGCTGCCGCTCCGTTACCGCTCATCACCTGTCCCTGGCCCGCCGTTGTGAAACGCTTCCCGCCGATCGCGTGGCGGGCTGGCCCAGAACCTTACCCACGGCGACGGCATACCGGAAACGCTTCCTTCCCGTTGGCAACCGATATAGGCGGTGAACGCGATGATTGCGGCCCCTGATCCGCCCGACGATGGAGACATCGCCGCTTATGCCGCGCTGTTGCGCTGGTACGTTGCCATGGGCGTGGACGCGCCGATCGGCGAAACGGCGCGCGACGCCTTCGGCGAGCCGGACCGTCCGGACCCGAAATCCTTGGCGCGACCGGCGCCACCGCCGCTCAAGCGCGCCGGCACGGCCCTCGCCGCCGGTCCGGCGACCTCCGGGGACGCCCTGATCGCGCAAGCGCAGGCCCTGGCAGCGGAGGCCGACACGCTCGATGATCTCGGCGCCCGCTGGACGACGCTGCCCGGCTGCAGCCTCGCGACCACGGCGTCGCGCATGCTCTTTGCCGGTGGCAACGCCGGCGCGCCGCTCATGCTGGTCGGCGGCGCGCCCGACTCGGACGACGAACGTCAGGGCGAGGTGTTCTGCGGCGCCAAGGGGCAACTCCTCGATGCCATGCTGCGCGCCATCGGCCTCGACCGCTCGCGCGTTTATCTGTCCAACGTCCTGCCCTGGCGCCCGCCGGGCAACCGCGCGCCGACCCCGCTCGAGCTGGCGCTATGCCTGCCCTTCGCCCGCCGCCAGGTTGCGCTGGCCGCCCCCGTGATCCTTGTCTGCCTGGGCGAACGTGCCGCGCAACCGCTGCTGAACAGCCGCGAGCCGATCAGCCGGCTGCGGGGGCGCTGGCTGAGCTTCGAGGGCGAAGCACACGTGGTCAAAGCGACCGTGACCTTTTCGCTGGACTACCTGCTGAAGCAGCCCCTGGCCAAGAAGCGGGCGTGGAGCGACCTCCAGATGATCGCGGCGGCGCTCTGACCCCTCGGCCGGACGCGACGATGGCAAGCCGCGCCGGCATCGGCTACATCGGCGGGGACGACGGCAAGGCTCAAGCTGCGTCCTCTTTCAAGGGTGGGCCGGGCTTCGCGGAGCTGATCATGGAATGGGAGAACTTTCGTCGCTCGGACAACATCGAGGATCGGCGCGATGGCGGCGGCGGCTTCGATGGCGGCGGGGGCAGCGGCGGCGGGGGCATGGTCGGCGGGGCGGGAGGTCTTGGCCTCGGCACCATCGTCGTGCTCGGCATCATCGGCTACGCGCTCGGCATCGACCCGCGAACGCTGATCAACGGCGCCGAGATGGTCAACAACGCGCGCAACGGCGGGCAAGTCCAACAATCGAACGGCCAAGCCTCCGGCTACGGCGGCCAGACCGGCGCCGCCCCGCGTGCCCAAACCGGGGCGCCGCACGACCAGCTCGGCCAGTTCGCCGCAGCGATCCTCGGGGAAACGGAGGACACCTGGTCGCGCGTGCTGCCGGAACAGACGGGCATCCGCTACCAGCCGGTCAACCTCGTGCTATACCGTGGCCAGACCCGTTCGGCCTGCGGCGGTGCGCGCGCGGCGATGGGGCCGTTCTACTGCCCGATCGACAAGAAGGTGTACCTCGACCTCGGCTTCTTCAGCGACATGAAGCAGAAACTCGGCGGCGGCGGCGACTTCGCCTACGCCTACGTCATCGCCCACGAGATCGGCCATCACGTCCAGGACCAGTTGGGAACGCTGAACAAGTACCAAAGCCTGGAACAACGCGTCGACGTCAGGCAGCGCAACGCCATCTCGGTGCGCATCGAGCTGCAGGCCGATTGCTTCGCCGGGGTTTGGGCGGCCAACGCCAACAGGAAGGATAACTTCATCCAGCAGGGCGACGTGGAGAAGGCGGTCGCCACCGCCAAGGCAATCGGCGACGACAAGCTGCAGGAAAGCACCCAGGGCACGATCGTACCCGACAGTTTCACCCACGGCTCCTCCGCCCAGCGCGTGCGTTGGCTGCAAGCCGGCCTCGACTCGGGCAAGATCAGCAGTTGCGACACCTTCGCGGGCAACGACGTGCGGTGAAGCGGGCCACCCATGGCGACGCGGCCGGTTCCGCGTCAGGCCAAGGCGTCGGCATCGCTCGCGAAACGGTCGCGCCTTTTGCAGGCGCGGGCAAGTCCGGCGAACGAGGCCTCTCGCCGGCATAGATCCCGCGTAGCCAATACGCCGACGATCGGCGCGCGGGACGGTCGAAGTCGCTGGTAAAGCGTGCGCGGCGACATCACGAGCGCCACCGGCACGCTCGAACGGTGTCGGGCATCGAGTTCGTCGATCAGAGGTCCGCGCGGCTGGTAGCCGGCCAACACGACGAGGATATGCGCCCGTCGCGCCCGCGCAACGCCATCACGGAAGCGGTCCGCTTCCGTTGCCGCCTGCACGAGGTCGCAGCCGACCTGGTCGGCGAGGTCGGACAGATCGAGGCGCGGTGCGGCGGCGGCGACCACATCGCCGACCACGCCGGCGACCACGGCGGAAACCAGCCAACCAAACGAGCGTGCCACGGCGACGCGCACCTCCTCGGCAGGGCCCGGCACGTCTCCCGCGAGCAGCACCACGGAGATCATGTCGGCAGGTCGATCGTCATCGGTGGCGTGAGTCCTTTCGACTCATTGCGTTCGGCAAGCGCTTCGGCAAGTTTTCCACAGAATGGTATGGACAGAGTCATTTTGTTCTGTAAATGTTCTCGTTATACCAACTGCTTTGGGGCCGCCGGTCAGCACCATGCCTGCCTGTTCCGTAAATGTTTCGACGAATCGCATGCCGCTTGGCATGCGCGGACGCGGTGCGGTCAGCAACCCCCACGCCCGTTACGAGCCGATCTCGTATCAAGCGGAGGATGACGGCTGGGGTTCGCTCGACTCCCTCGCCGCACGGCGGACGGAGGTCGTCCACGAGCGGGCGCGCACGATCATCACGCGCAACGACTCGCCCGACATCTCCTTCGATCGCTCCATCAATCCCTATCGCGGCTGCGAACACGGCTGTGCCTATTGCTTCGCCCGGCCGACGCACGCCAACATGGGCCTTTCTCCAGGTCTCGACTTCGAAACGCGACTGTTTGTCAAGACCGATGCGGCAAGCCTGCTCGCGAAGGAGATCGCGGCTCCTGGCTACGAGGCTAAGACGATCGCGATCGGCACCAACACCGATCCGTACCAGCCAGTCGAGCGCAAGCTGCGGGTGATGCGGCAGATCCTGGAGGTGCTGGCTGCCGCCAACCACCCCGTCGGCATCGTCACCAAGTCCGCGCTCGTCCTGCGCGACCTCGACATCCTGGCGCCGATGGCGGCGAAGGGCTTGGCCAAGGTGGCCGTGTCGCTGACGACGCTCGATGCCGAACTCGCCCGCAAGATGGAGCCGAGGGCGAGTACGCCCGAGCGGCGCCTGCACGCGATCGGCGAACTCGCCGCCGCCGGCGTCCCGGTGAGCGTTCTCGTTGCGCCGATCATCCCGGCGATCAACGATGCCGAGATCGAGGCGATCCTGACCCGTGCGGCCGCCGCAGGGGCGCAGGAGGCCGGCTACGTCATGCTCCGCCTGCCGCTCGAACTGCGCGACCTGTTCCGGGACTGGCTCGCCGTGCACTTCCCCGACCGGGTGCGGCACGTGATGACGCTCGTCGCCTCGACGCGCAAGGGCAAGGACTATGACGCGAGCTGGGGCGAGCGCATGACGGGCACCGGGCCTTTCGCCTGGATGGTGGGGCGACGCTTCGAAACGGCGTCGGCACGCAACGGCTACAGTGCCGAGCGCTTGAAGCTGCGCACCGACCTTTTCCGGCGCCCGGCGGCGAAGGGGGAGCAGTTGAGCCTCCTGTGACGCGCACGCAAGGCGGCGTTCCTGCCGCACGCGCTCAGTGCGATGCCACGGTGTAGTGCAGGGCCAGCCAGAACCCGATCACGAACAGCACGGCGATCAGGGCATAGGCGGCGATCAGGTTCGGAGCCAGCGTGTGGCGGTCGGTGAAGCTCGGGGCGCGACGGCGGCCGCCATCCCGGACGGCGCCGGGCGTCCCGCCAATGTCCGGCCCCTGCCCCGACAGTGTCGCCTCCGCAAGGTGGCGGTAGGTGGCGATACGGCGCGGCGTGCCTTCCCCGATGAAGTAGGAGGCGAGTTCGTCGTCGTTCGGCGGGCGCCCCTTCGTTTCCTCGAAGGCGCGCAGCCAGTCGAGCTTGTGCTGCTTGTAGATCGAATAGGCGACGAGGCCGGCGATGTCGTCGTCGTCCTTCACCAGATGCGAAAAGACGCCGGTGCGGACCCTTCCCTCGCCCGGACCCGCCGCATCGACATAGGTCGTCAGGTTCTGCTTGCGCGGCGGCGCGGACGTCGCGTCGAACGGTTGCGCGCGCGGCAGGCCGGTGCTCGGCGCCTCACCCACCGGCGTTTCATTGTCCATGGCCCACTCCCACTCAACACACGTCTGCCTTCGATCTAGCACCGGCAGGGATCGGCTCAAAGTCGCCTTCACGCGTTGCCTTTGGACGACGAGGAGCAGGACGATCGCGGATTTCCATCGGGAACGAGGGCTTCTTGCCGGAGGCCTCTGGCCGGTCGCCGGTGTCGACGAGGTCGGCAGGGGCCCCCTCGCCGGTCCTGTCTGCGCGGCCGCCGTCATCCTCGACCCGGCCCGGCTTCCAATGGGCGTCGATGATTCGAAACGCCTTTCCGCCGGCGCACGCGAGCACGCGTACCGCTGCGTCATGGCAAGCGCGACTGCGGTCGCAGTCGCGCTTGTCAGCGCCGAGGAGGTCGACGCGATCAACATACGCCGCGCGAGCCTCGCCGCGATGCGGCGCGCCGTTTCGGCGCTGGCCGTCGCGCCGACCTACCTGCTGATCGATGGCAACGACATGCCTGCCGGCCTGCCGTGCGGCGGCGAAACCCTGGTCGGGGGTGATGCGCGCGCCCTGTCCATCGCTGCCGCCTCCGTTGTCGCCAAGGTGACGCGTGACCGGCTGATGCGCCGCCTCGGCGTTCATCATCCAGCCTACGGTTTCGAGCGGCACGTCGGTTATCCCACGCGGGGGCACCTCGCCGCTTTGCGCACGCACGGCGTCTGCCCCTGCCACCGTCGCTCCTTCGCGCCGGTTCGGGCACTGCTCGCGGAGTAGGGTGCGCTCTTGGCGGAGGCGGCGCACGCCGGCCTGTCCGAAAAGAACACAGGCCGGTCACGCCGCCTCTAACGCGCCTTTTACCTCGACGCGGCACGGTCATCCTTGTTGTTCGGTTGCGTTGAAGCGTGTGTTCATGAGTATCGCACAGGCCGGTGTGCCCGGCTCGAAGTCTCAGCTAAAGGTTTTGCGTACTGAGACGTCCCGAGTCCGGAGCCTCCGTGCCGTGTCGACTGCGGAGCTGCCGCTCGACACCGTGCTTTTGGGCGATTGCATTGAGCATCTCGCCGCATTACCGGCCGACAGCTTTGATCTCGTCTTCGCCGATCCGCCTTACAACCTGCAGCTCGAAGGTACCCTGTCGCGGCCGGACCACAGCACGGTCGACGCCGTCGACGACGCCTGGGATCAATTCGCGAGCTTCGCCGACTATGATCGCTTCACGCGCGCATGGCTCGCCGCGGTGCGCCGCGTGATGAAGAAAAATGCCACGCTGTTCGTGATCGGCTCGTACCACAACATCTTCCGCGTCGGGTCGGCCCTCCAGGACCAGGGCTTCTGGATCCTCAACGACATCGTGTGGCGCAAGGCCAACCCGATGCCGAACTTCCGCGGCCGGCGCTTCACCAACGCCCACGAGACCGTGATCTGGGCATCGCGCAGCGCAGAGTGCAAGGCCTACACCTTCAACTACGAGGCCCTCAAGGCGGCCAACGACGACACGCAGATGCGCTCGGACTGGTTCTTCCCCATTTGCACCGGCGCCGAGCGCCTCAAGGACGAGGCCGGCCGCAAGGTCCACCCGACGCAGAAGCCCGAAGCGCTGATCGCCCGCATGCTGCTGTCGGCGACGAAGCCCGGCGACCTCGTGCTCGACCCCTTCTTTGGGTCGGGCACCACCGGGGCCGTGGCGAAGCGGCTCGGACGTCGCTTCGTCGGCATCGAGCGCGAGGCCGGCTATGCTACGGCCGCCCGCGCGCGCATCGACGCCGTCGTGCCGCTAGGACCCGAATTGCTGGCGGACATGCCGAGCAAGCGGTCGGAGCTACGCGTCAGCTTCGCATCGGTGGTCGAGGCGGGCCTGGTCACTCCGGGATCGGTACTGCGCGACCCGTCGGCGCGCCATCAGGTGGTGGTGCGCGCCGACGGCACCGTAGCGCTCGGCGCGATCGGCGGATCGATCCACAAGCTTGGGGCACTGGTGCAGGGCACGCCCTCCTGCAACGGCTGGACCTTCTGGCAGCGCTCGACGCCGGAAGGCTGGCGCCCGCTCGACGAGGCGCGCCAAGCCTACCGCGCGATGGCCGACGGGCAGCCCACCGCCGATGCTGGACAAGAGCCGGGCGGCTTTCTATAAGGCGCGTCGCCGCTGGCTCGCTCAGCATCGTGCGGCATGCCCAGGTAGCTCAGTTGGTAGAGCATGCGACTGAAAATCGCAGTGTCGGTGGTTCGATTCCGCCCCTGGGCACCACGGCTGGCTGATGTGTCACCTCCCCTTTTCGTGCGTCGCACCTTTGAGCAGGTATGCTGCCGCGTAAAAGCCATCGCGCGCGGGTAGCAGACGGCGATCCATTGAGGGTCCGATGCCGTTTTTTCCACGCGCGGCGCTTGCCGCCGCACTCGGTGCCCTATGCTGCACCACCCCGGCCCACGCCGCCGGAAGCTACGACTTCCTCGCCGCGCCGCAGATCGACCTCAACCGTATCTACCGGCTCGACAAGGCGACCGGGGAGGTCGCCGCCTGCCAGTTCGCGTTGAAGGAAGGATCGCCGGTCGGCGTGACGCTGTGCTACCAGCCGGGGCAGGGCGCCGGGCCGCAGGGGTCGAGCGACTACGCCCTCATCTCGTCGCGTCACGAGCAGGAGGCCGGCATCTGGCGCGTCGACCTGCGCACCGGCGCTATGTCGATCTGCTTCGTGCTCAGTGAAAACGTCGTGTGCACGCCGCAATCGAAGTGATGCGCGCGCTCCGCGTCGGCTCCCCCGCGTGGCCGAGTTTTTTGCCGCGCGCCGCCGCGCCGGCTTTGCTAGAAGCCGCGGGGGGCGCCAGCCGTCCTCCTCCATCCTTCACTCCATGCGCAGCGATGGACCATGGAAGACGCTTCTCCCGATGATGCGCCACACGACTTCGCCCAGGCCAAACGCGCCGCCGCCGCACATGCCCTGACTTACATCCGCAACGGCATGAAGGTCGGGCTCGGCACGGGCTCGACGGCGAGCGAGTTCGTCGCGCTGCTCGGCGAACGCGTGGCGTCCGGCTTGGCCGTGACCTGCGTGCCGACCTCCGAGCGCACCGCCACGCAGGCGAAACGCCTCGGCATCACGCTCGCCAGCCTCGACGAGGAGCCGCTTCTCGACCTCACGGTGGACGGGGCCGACGAATACGACCCCGCCCTGCGCCTCATCAAGGGCGGCGGGGGCGCGCTGCTGCGGGAAAAGATCACGGCAGCGGCGTCGCGCCGCATGATCGTCATCGCCGATGCAAGCAAGGCGGTCGACGTGCTCGGCCGATTCCCCCTGCCGGTCGAGGTCAACCGCTTCGGGTTGGCGGCGACGCGGCGCGCGGTGACGGAAGCGGCGCAGCGCAGCGGCTGCAAGGGCACCGTCGACCTCCGCACCACCGATGGACACGATTACGTGACCGATGGCGGCCATTTGATCCTGGACTGCCGCTTCGGCCGCATTCCCGATCCGGAGGCCCTGGCCGCGCGTCTCGCGTCCATCCCTGGCGTCGTCGAGCACGGTCTCTTCCTCGGCATGGCATCGGCCGTCATTGCCGGGACGTCCGCGGGCGAGGTGACAATCCTCGGCCACCCGGAAGCCTGATTGATGCCGAGGTTGGATGGTGTTGCCTCGTGCGCATGACGTACGGACGATGCAGGGACACCGGGCGGCGGCGAAGGGCAACGGCGACGCATCCCGCGCGCGCGGCATCGGCGCTTCTCCTCGCCAGCCTTCTCGCGACCACGCCCGTCCTCGCCGACCCGACGATCGACGCGACCTCCAGCCTCGCGCCGCACCCATCCGCGCCGGGCGCCCGACCCACGGCCGAACACGTCGCCAAGGCCCGCCAGCTTATCCTTGCGACCGGCATTTCCCGCTCGTTCCAGATCATCATTCCCGAATTCATGGACCAGATCGGCAACACGCTGACGCAGGCGCGGCCGGACCTGGTGCATGACATGATCGCCGTCCTCGACCAGCTTCGTCCCGAGTTCGATAGGCAATCGGACGAGATGATCGAGCAGTCCGCGCTGATCTACGCATCCCTCTTGTCGGAGACGGACATCGACGCCATCCTTGCGTTCTTCAACAGCGACGCCGGCCGGCGTTACGTCGGCGCCCAGCCCCTTTTCCTCAACCAACTGGTGTCGGGCATGCAGGCGTGGCAGCAGAAGATTTCCATCAACATGATGGACCGGGTGCGCCAGGAAATGAAGAAGAAGGGCCACGACCTGTGACGAGCTATGAGTGCGACCTGTTCGTCATCGGGGCGGGGTCGGGCGGCACGCGCGCGGCGCGCATCGCGGCGCAACACGGCGCCCACGTGCAGATCGCGGAAGAATTCCGCTTCGGCGGCACCTGCGTCATCCGCGGCTGCGTCCCCAAGAAGCTGATGGTCTATGCCAGCCGATTCGCCGACGCCTTCGCCGACGCGGCCGGCTTCGGATGGGTCGTGCCACCCGTGACGTTCGACTGGCGCCGCCTTGTCGACGGCAAGGAGCGCGAAATCTCGCGCCTGTCGGGCATCTACGTGGCCAATCTGAAGAAGGCCGGCGTGACGATCCACGACGCGCGCGCCACGATCGTCGACCCGCACACGGTGGAGCTGACCGGCGGCCGGCGCATCGGAGCGGGCACCATCCTCGTCGCGACGGGCGGCCGCCCGGTGCTGCCGCCCGAGTTGCCGGGGCACGAACTCGCGATCAGCTCCAACGACATCTTCGATCTGCCGGTCTTCCCCAAGCGCCTGCTGATCGTCGGCGGTGGGTACATCGGCGTGGAGTTCGCCTCCGTTTTCACGCGTCTCGGCGCGGCGGTCACGCTGGTGAACCGCAGCGCCAACATCCTGCGCGGCTTCGACGAGGACATGCGCGAAGGGGTACGCGACGCACTCGGCCACGCCGGCATCGACTTCCGCATGAACACGCTGCTCAGCCGCATCGACAGGGACGGCGACGGACTCCTCGTATCGCTGAAGGACGGCGACCCCATCGCCTGCGATCAGGTGCTGATCGCGACGGGACGCGCGCCCAATACCGAGGACCTCGGGCTTGAGGCAGCCGGCGTCGAGCTCGGGCGCAAGGGCGAGATCCGCGTCGATGCCACGTCGCGCAGCAGCGTTCCGTCAATCTACGCCGTCGGTGACGTCACCGACCGTATCGCGCTGACCCCCGTGGCGATCCGCGAGGGGCAGGCTTTCGCCGACAGCGTGTTCGGTCATCACGACGTTCTCGCCGACCACGACGTGGTAGCGACGGCCGTGTTCACCACCCCCGAGATCGGCACCGTCGGCATCACCGAGGAGCAGGCCAAGGGCATGCACGACTGCGTCGACGTCTACGCCGCTTCGTTCAAGCCGATGAAAGCGGCGCTGTCGGGGCGCGACGAAACGGTGGTGATGAAGATCGTCGTCGACGGCAACACCGACGTGGTGCTCGGCGTCCACATCCTCGGCGAGGATGCCGGCGAGATGGCGCAGCTCGTCGGCATCGCCGTCAAGGCCGGCGTCACCAAGGCCGACTTCGACCGGACCTGCGCCGTGCATCCCACCTCGGCCGAGGAACTCGTCACGCTGCGCACGCGGCGGGTCCGTCACGAACGCATCGCCAACGAGGCGAGCGGCCCCGGCATGGCCGACGCCGCCGCCTGAGTGCGCTGCCGACGCGGCGCTTTAACGCGCCGTTAACCAAGAGTGATCACGCTGAACCATCAAGCGTGACAGCGGAAGGCGCCATGTCCAACGCAGCCCGGAAGACAAGCACGTCGTGCGAGGACGCGACGCGCCATCGCCTGCTCGACCTCGACAAGCTCGCGGCGACGGACATCGAGTCGCCGCTGGTCGCCGACATCGGTCGCAACCTGCACAGCCTCTTCGATCCGGTGTGCGACGACGTTCTCCCGATCTACTTCGGCCCGCTGCTCGGACGCCTCTACCTCGAAGGCCTGTAAAATTGACGCGCCATACCGCCGGCGCGCGGGTTCACAGCCGCCTGATCCAGCTCGACACGGCGTCGCCGGCGTAATCGAACGGATGGCGGACGGCATCGGGCAGGTGCTTCAGCGGGTTGAGCTTGCCGATGAGACCGGCGCCGTCCTCGCTCCGCGGACGCGCCGGCTCGGCGGAAGCGACCTGCTTGAGGGCCGGCGTCGCGACGGGTTGCGGGCCGAGTTTGATCGGCGCGCAGGAGGGCAGGTCGCAGCTCCGTGCCTTGGCCGACGCCGGTTGACGCGCGGCGGCGACGTTTGCGGCGGGCGGGGTCGTCCCGCTCGCCGGCACGACGACCGGGGCGGGCAGCGCGGCGCTCGGCACGACGAGCGACGCGGAGGTCAGCGGTTCGGACGCGCGCGGCGCATCGATCGCCACATCGGCGAGTTGGCCGGTCCAGCCTTGTTGCACGACCTGCGGCCCGGCGGGTGCGGGCTCCGGGCGCCGGTGGGCAGCGTGGGCGAGGACCAAGGTGAACGCCGTCGCGGAGGCGAGCAGCACCACGGTCTCGCGGCTGGCCCTGAACAGGACGATCGATCGACGTCGCACCGGATAGGTCATCGGACCGGCAACTCCCTTCTTCGTGCGCCACAAAGCCTTCCCTTTGCGTCAACAGGGCGGCAAGCGCTGGCGCGACGGCGTTTCATCAACCCGGCTGCAATTGCGCAACACCGCCGTTCGAGGCCGACCAGGCCAGCGGCGCGTCGAGGAACGCCTCCACCGTGTCGAGCACCGCCGGGGTGAAGCTCGCACGCGTGCGGGCGACGGTGAGCACGTCGCGCCAAGTCACGAGGTGGTGCAGTTCGACGCCGAGCGCCGCCATCGTGTCACGCGCCTTCGGGAAGATGTCGTAGAAGAAGAACACGAAGGTGGCGTCGCAGCGCTGCCCGGCATCGCGCAACGCCTCGACGAACCCGACCTTGCTGCCGCCGTCCGTCGCGAGATCCTCGACGAGCAGGGCGCGCGCGCCCTCGCGCACCTCGCCCTCGATGCGCGCGTTGCGCCCGAAGCCCTTCGGCTTCTTGCGCACGTATTGCATCGGAAGTGCAAGCCGGTCTGCGATCCAGGCGGCGAAGGGGATGCCAGCTGTCTCGCCGCCAGCCACGACGTCGAGCGCGGCATAGCCGAGGTCGCGCTCGATCGTTTCGACCGCGAAGTCGATCAAGCGCGTGCGGATGCGCGGGTAGGCGATGATCTTGCGCATGTCCGTGTAGACGGGGCTGCGCATGCCCGAGGTGAAGGTGAACGGCTCGCCATCAAAGAACAGGATGGCCCTGGCCTCGATCAGCATCTTCGCCGTTTCAGTCGCGATCGCCTGCCGGCGGGACGCCGCGCTGTGGTCCTGAGGGTACATGGCTGGAACCGTTCTCGGGTTTCGCGAAACGTAACAGTCTGTGTTTTGCCCGCGCTCACCTACGCTGTATCGTCGCGTCCGTCACGAGCCTGCCTCAGTGCACATGCAACGAGGCCGGGCGCGGGGCTTTTCAGCAAGCGCATCGCGCTGTCGTTAAGCACGCCTGCCCGCCGGCGGGCCGAGGTTTCATGATGATGTCGTCCGTTCTCCCCTGGTGGCTGCCGCTCTCCGTCTACGTCTGGGCGCTGCAGATGGTCGTGTTCCACGCCGTCGGCTACGCCTTCGAACACTGCGACCGCCATCGCCTGCTGCGCCGCGCCAAGGTGCGCGACATCGATCGCAAGTCGTATCGCCAGCTCATGCCGCGCGTGCTGGCGAACCAAGTGTTCGTGCTTCTGCCCTGCATGGTGGCGATGCAGGCGGCAGGCCTGTGCTTCACCGGCGAGGCGCATCTGCCGCTCTGGCGCTTCGTCGCGAGCCTCGTGGTGATGGGCATCGGCCACGACGTCGTACAGTACGCGACCCATCGCTACCTGCTGCACCGCCCGAGCCTGATGCGCACGCTGAAGCACTCGGTCCATCATTCGACCGGCGCGAGCAAGGGCATCAGCGCCTGCTACATGAGCTGGCCGGACTTCTTCCTGGAAATCGTGTTGCCCTACCTCCTGCCGCTCGCGCTGATCGGCGGCGGCGGATCGGACATCCTGTTCCATTCCATGATCGCCGGCCTCGGGGCCGTTGGCGGCGTATACGAGCATTCCGGTTACGATCTCGCCGCGCTGCTGCCGAGGGAGCGCATCGCGGCGCACACCCCGCGTTTCATCAAGGTGATCGGCGCGCTCATCACCAGCCATTCCCACGGCGAGCACCACGCGCGCGGCAACGTCAGCTTTTCCGACGGTTTCGGCAGTCCCGGCGTGTGCGACACGGTGTTCGGCACGCGCTGGGACCAGATCGAGCCGCGCCGCGGCGCCGCGCGGGCGACGGCCACGCCGGCAGAATAGCCCCATTCCGGCCGGACTTTCGTGGTGGGTGGGCGGCGCTCCCTCGTGCAGCGCGGCCCACGGCCGTCCGGAAGGTCGGATGAAGTACCTCCTCGCCCCCATCGTCGCACTGGCGGTTTTGCCGGTCGCGCAGGCGCGCGCCGACCGTATCACCCACCCGACCGCGGTGTTCTCCGGCCTCGACAAGATCACCGGCCGCATCATCTCCTTCGAGGTCGCGACGAACGAAACCGTACAGTTCGGCTCGCTGCAGATCACCGAGCGCGCCTGTTACACGCGGCCGGCGACGGAGGCGCCGCAGACCACCACCTTCGCCGAGGTCGACGAGATCGACGCCAAGAAGCAGTACAAACGCATCTTTTCCGGCTGGATGTTCGCCGCGAGCCCAGGCCTCAACAGCATCGAGCATCCCGTCTACGACGTGTGGCTGACCGACTGCAAAGGCGGCACCGAGGTGCAGAAGGCGCCGGCGGAGACCGCCGATGCGGCTCCCGCGACCCCGCCGCCCAACGCGAACCAGCCGGCGAAGCCGGAAAAGAAGCGCCGCGCCGAGGACACCGCCCGCGTCGCCAAGCGCCGCCAGCCGCAGCCCGACGACGGCTTCGACGGACCGCCGCCCTTCGACGATCAATCCCGTGACCCGCGGCGCGGA
This sequence comes from uncultured Beijerinckiaceae bacterium, assembly GCA_964243435.1. Lineage (GTDB taxonomy): Bacteria > Pseudomonadota > Alphaproteobacteria > Rhizobiales > Beijerinckiaceae > RH-AL1. The sequence continues at coordinate 6,196 of CAXTFM010000006.1, read as the reverse complement.
CCACCGGCGCGCAGCTTCTACCCGGATGCCGCCGGCGGCCGCGACCCCGGCGGCTTCTACTGACGTGATCCGCCCGGCCGAGCCGCGCGACGTCGACGCCATCACGGCCATCTACGCCCATGCGGTCGCCACCGGCACGGCGACCTTCGAAACGGAAGCGCCCGATGCCGCCGAGATGCTGTCGCGCTTCGCGCGCCTGACCGGTGGCGGTTTTCCCTACCTCGTCGCCGGGCCGCCAAGCGGGATCCTCGGTTACGCCTATGCCGGCGCCTACAGGGAGCGATCGGCCTATCGCTTCACGGTCGAGGACTCGATCTACGTGCGGCACGACCAGCGCGGCAAGGGGATCGGCCGCGCACTGCTCGACGCCATCGTCGAGGATGCGACCGCACGCGGCTTCCGGCAGATGGTCGCGGTGATCGGCGACAGCGCCAACGCCGGCTCGATCCGCCTCCACGCGACTGCGGGCTTCGCCCATATCGGCGTGCTCGCCTCGACGGGTTGGAAGCACGCGCGCTGGCTCGATGTCGTGCTGATGCAGCGCGCGCTCGGCGACGGGGACGGCTACGATCCCGCTACTTGACGATGCCCGTGCAGGGGTCGAGCACCGAACGCGACACCAGCCGCGGCAGGGATGCGGTCGGCGACATGTCGAGGCTCGCCGCCGGCGCAGCGCCCACCGAGGCGAGGGCGGCAGGGGTCGCGGGTTCGGAGTGCTTCTTCACGAGGTAGTCGAGCATGTCGGCCGACGCGACGAAGGCGACGGCGATGACCGCGACCGACAGCGCGATCCCCTCGAAGGTCGTCCCGCGCCGATCCCGGACGAAACGAGCAAACTCCAGCGCCATCACCGCACCTCACCAACGCATCACAGCTGCGGAATGTGGACAGGCGCGGTGAACAAAGGATTGAGGATTGCCCGGCCGGACTTGATTTCAGCCTAGACGTCGACCAGCTCGACGGCGAAGGCGGCACGCTCCTGGATGAAGGCGAAGCGGGCGTCGGCGCGATTGCCCATCAGGCGTTCCACGCTGTCGGCGGCGCGCTGCCTGTCGTCCTCCACGACGGTGACGCGCAGCAGGTTGCGGCGGCGCGGGTCCATGGTGGTTTCCTTGAGCTGCGCCGGCAGCATCTCGCCGAGACCCTTGAAGCGGCTCGTTTCGACCTTGCCCCGACCGGTCAGCACGCGGCGAATGAGGTCGTCGCGGTGCCGGTCATCGCGGGCGTAGACGTGCGTCGCGCCCTGGGTCAGCCGGTACAGCGGGGGCACGGCGAGGTAAAGGTGGCCGTTGTCGATCAGTCGCGGCACCTCTCGGTAGAAGAAGGTGATGAGCAGCGACGCGATGTGGGCGCCGTCGACGTCGGCGTCCGTCATGATGATGATCTTGTCGTAGCGCAGCTCGCCCTGCTGGTAGCGCGCGCCGGTGCCGCAGCCGAGCGCCTGGACGAGGTCGGCCAGTTGCTGGTTCTGGGCAAGCTTGTCGCGCGTGGCATTGGCGACGTTGAGGATCTTGCCGCGCAGGGGCAGCACCGCCTGGCTTGCGCGGTCGCGAGCCTGCTTGGCCGAGCCGCCGGCCGAATCGCCCTCGACGATGAACAGCTCGGATCCCTGCGCCCCCGTGTTGGTGCAGTCGGCGAGCTTGCCCGGCAGGCGAAGCTTGCGCGTCGCCGTCTTGCGCGCCACGTCCTTTTCCGCCCGCCGGCGCAGCCGCTCCTCGGCGCGCTCGACGGACCAGTCGAGGAGACGGACGGCCTGAGACGGGAAGCTCGCGAGCCAATGGTCGAACGCATCGCGCAAGGTCGATTCGACGATGCGCGACGCTTCCGCCGTCATCAGCCGGCCCTTGTTCTGCCCCTGGAACTCCGGTTCCCTGATGAACACCGAGAGGAGGGCCGCGCAGGAAACCATGACGTCGTCGGCGGTCATCACGGCTGCGCGTTTGGCCTGCCCGATGCGTTCGGCGTGGTCGCGCAATCCACGCAGCAACGCGGCGCGCAGCCCGACCTCGTGCGTCCCGCCATCCGGCGTAGGGATGATGTTGCAATAGGAATGCACGAAGCCGTCATCCTCGGCGAGCCACACCACCGCCCATTCCAGCGAGCCGTGGCCGCCGGGTTTGGTGACCTTGCCGGTGAACACCTGATCGGCGACCAGCGTCCTGCCGCTGACCTCCTGCGCGAGATAGTCCTTGAGACCGCCGGGGAAATGGAAGGTGGCCTCGCGCGGCGTCCCCGCCTCGGCGTTCGCGGCGGTATGGTGCCAACGGATCTCAACGCCGCCGAACAGGTAGGCCTTGGCCCGCGACATCTTGAAAAGGCGCGCCGCCCTGAAGCCGGCTCCCTCGCCGAAGATTTGCGGATCCGGCCTGAAGCGCAGCCGGGTGCCGCGACGGTTCAGCACCTTGCCGACCGTGGCGAGGCCGCTCGTCGGCAGCCCGCGCGAGAAGGTCTGCCGATACAGCGTCTGACCGCGGGCGACCTCCACCTCGAGGCTTTCGGACAGCGCGTTGACGACGGACACACCGACGCCATGCAGGCCGCCCGACGTCTGGTAGGCGCCGGAATCGAACTTCCCGCCGGCGTGCAGAACCGTCATGATGACCTCGACGGTGGACTTGCGCGGAAACTTCGGATGCGGCTCGACCGGCATGCCGCGCCCGTTGTCGGCAACGGTGACGAAGCCCTCGTCGTCGAACGTGACGTCGATGAATGTGGCGTGCCCCGCAACCGCTTCGTCCATTGAATTGTCGATCACCTCCGCGAAGAGATGATGCAGCGCGTTCTCGTCCGTACCGCCGATGTACATGCCGGGGCGCCGACGCACCGGCTCGAGCCCTTCGAGGACCTCGATGGATGCGGCATCGTAGGCGATCTCCGCCGCAGCGGCGGGGCGTGACGGGCGCGGGGCGACGGGCGCAGCTTTCGTCGGTGGCAGCTTACGTGCCGCCGCCCCGAGCAAATCGCGCGTGTTGGCCATGTCGCGAGTCGATCTCCGAAGGATCCGACCAGCATAGACTAATGCCGGGCAAAGCGGAACATAAAGAAAACACCGCCGGCGCCACTTACCGCACGTTAACGGCCGGACGCTAGCCTGCCGGCACCGCAACGGAAGCGTCAGGCGCACCACGATGGCCGATTCGGCGCTCACCGTCGTCATCTGTTTCGACCACGCGTCCATCACCGGCGGCCAGGCCAAGGTTGCGTTCGACAGCGCCGTCGGCTTGCGACGCGCGGGGCACCGCCCGATCGTCTTCGCCGCCGCCGGGCCGGTGTCACCGCGTCTCAGCGACGCCGGCATCGAGACGATCTGCCTCGACCAGCACGACCTCGTCGGCAATCCGTCCAGGGTGGGCGCCGCCGTGCAGGGCATCTGGAACCGGCCCGCCGCCCGCGCCCTCGGCGCACTGCTCGACGGGTTGCCGCGCGACAGCACGATCGTCCACGTCCATGGCTGGGCCAAGGCGCTGTCGCCATCGATCGCCGGCCCGATCGCCAGGTCCGGCCTGCCGGCGATCTACACCATCCACGAGTACTTCCAGTTCTGCCCCAACGGCGGCTTCTACAACTACAAGCACCACCACGTGTGCGGGTTGGCGCCGCTTTCCGGCGCGTGCTGGGCGACGAATTGCGATTCGCGCAATTACGCCCGCAAGCTGTGGCGCAACGTCAGGCTGACCGCGGCCACGCACCTTGCGCGGCTCCCGGAGGTGTTTTCCGACTATGTCGCGATTTCGGGCTTCCAGGAGGCGATCGTGACACCGCTGCTGCCCGCGGACGTGCGGCTGCACCGGATCGACAACCCGATCAGCGTGCCGGACCTTGGTCCGAAGCCGGATCCGACGACGGGCGATGTCATCTTCGTCGGACGCTTGTCGCCGGAAAAGGGCGCCGCGCTCTTTGCCGAGGCCGCCGGCAGGGTCGGTCTTCGTCCGGTGTTCGTCGGGGACGGGCCGCTCGCCGGTGAGCTCGCCGCCCGCTACCCGGAAGCACGCCTGCTCGGCTGGCAGGACGCCGCCGGGGTGCAGGCCGCAATGCGCGCGGCGCGCGCATTGGTGTTCCCATCGTTTTGGTACGAGGGACAGCCCTTGACCGTGCTGGAAGCCAAGGCGCTCGGCGTTCCCGTCGTGGTCAGCGACGCCTGCGCCGGACGCGAGGAGGTCGAGGACGGCGTGACGGGATTGTGGTTCCGCAGCGCCGATGTCGACGACCTCGCGCGTGCTCTCGCGGCCCTGCGCGACGACGAGCGCGTCGTCGCCATGTCGCGCAACGCTTATGCGGCGTACTGGGCGGCGCCGCCGACCCTCGAGCGCCACGTCGGACGCATCCTCGACACCTATCGCGCCATGCTCGGCACGGCGGCCGTGCGCTCCCTGCGGGATGACGGCGCAGCGCGCACCTGGACGCCGCGCCACGCCGGGCCGTAGCGGAACGCCCGCAGCCTGTTCCCGCGGCATTCGCCCTGCCTCCGATCAAGGCAGGGCCGGTACGGCCGGATCGCGCGCCGCCGCACCGTCAGGAAGAATAATACATGTCGAACTCGACAGGATGCGGCGTCATCTCCAACCGCGTGACATCGAGTGATTTCAAGGCAACGTAGCTCGCGATCAACTCGTCGGTGAACACACCGCCGCTCGTCAGATAGGCATGGTCTGCCTCAAGGCTATGCAGCGCCTCGCGCAGCGAGCAACATACCGTCGGGATGGAGGCCAGCTCGTCCTTCGGCAGATCGTAAAGGTCCTTGTCCATGGCCTGCCCCGGATCGATCCTGTTCTTGATGCCGTCGAGGCCGGCCATCAGCATGGCGGTGAACGCGAGGTAGGGGTTGGCCGTCGCGTCGGGGAAGCGCACCTCGAGGCGCTTGGCCTTCGGGTTGGTGGTGTAGGGGATGCGGCACGAGGCCGAGCGGTTGCGGGCGGAATAGGCCAGCAGCACAGGCGCCTCGAAGCCCGGCACGAGTCGCTTGTACGAGTTCGTCGTCGGATTGGTGAAGGCGTTGAGCGACTTGGCGTGCTTGATGATGCCGCCGATGTACCACAGGCATTCGTCCGAGAGCTCGGCATACTTGTCACCGGCAAACAGCGGCTTGCCATCCTTCCAGATGGATTGATGCACGTGCATGCCGGAGCCGTTATCGCCGAAGATCGGCTTCGGCATGAAGGTCGCGGTCTTGCCGTAGCTTTGGGCGACCTGCTGGACACAGTATTTGTAAGCCTGGAGGTGGTCGGCCATCTGGGTCAGCGGGCCGAACCTCAGGCCGAGTTCATGCTGGCCCGAGGCGACCTCGTGATGATGCTTCTCGACGCGGCAGCCCATCGCCGCCATCGCCGCCAGCATCTCGCCGCGCATGTCCTGCCCGGGATCCTGCGGCGGCACGGGGAAGTAGCCGGCCTTGGTGCGGATGCGGTGGCCGAGGTTGCCGCCCTCGTACGGCGTGTCGGAGTTCGTCGGGAACTCGGTCGAGTCGAGCACGAAACCGGTGTTGGTGGGGTCGGTGCGGTAGCGCACGTCGTCGAACACGAAGAACTCGGCTTCCGGCCCGAAATACACGGCGTCGCCGATGCCAGAGGCCGCCGCGTAGGCCTCGCCCTTGCGGGCGATGCTGCGGGGGTCGCGCGCATAGGGCTCGCCGGTGGCGGGTTCGAGTACGTCGCACACGATCGACAGGGTCGGCGCAGCGAAGAAAGGGTCCATCGCCGCCGTGGTCGGATCCGGCATCAGCATCATGTCGGACTCGTTGATCGCCTTCCAGCCGGCGATGGAGGAGCCGTCGAACATGGTGCCGTCGGCGAAAATGTCCTCGTCGATCACGCTTTGGTCGAAGGTGACGTGCTGCCACTTCCCGCGCATGTCGGTAAAGCGCAGGTCGACGTATTTGATGTCGTTGTCCTTGATCGACTTCAGCACGTCGGCTGCGCTTTTCATGGTCGGTCTCCTCGCGGGGTCGTTGCGGCCGTCTCGGGACCGCGACAGGGGGGATCGCAGACGCTCATAGAGCGGAGATGCCGCGTTTAGAAGGCCTGAGCTTATCGGGATTCGCGGCCTGGCCGGACGGGTTTGATGGCATGGTACGTGCAGCCCTTGGCACCAGCCGCACAAGGCCGGCCGCGACCCAATCACGCCCATCAATCATATTGAGGGACACGCATGACGAAATACAAGCTTGAGTATCTTTGGCTTGACGGGTACGCGCCTGTTC
>CAXTFM010000005.1:0-60971 GCA_964243435.1 uncultured Beijerinckiaceae bacterium | reverse complement strand
GCCACGATGAACTCTTCCGCACCCACGCCTGCGCTTGGCTCAACGTCGAGCACCGGTTCATCAAGCCCAAGCACCCGTGGACCAACGGTCAGGTCGAGCCGATGGACCGCGCGATCAAGGACGCCACCGCGAAGCGCTTTCACCACGAGGACCACGACCAACCCTGGTCGCACCGCGCCAGCTTCGGCAATGCCTGCACCTACGCCCGGCGGCTGGAAACGCTGAAAGGCCTGACGCGCTACGAGGCGATCTGCCGAGCCTGGACACAAGAGCCAAGCAGGTTCACGCGCGACCCGCTCCAGCAAATGCCGGGACTGAACAGCTAGTTCTGGCCGAACGCACGAAGATCTGAGCAGGGCGCGGCCTGTTCCATTCGATGCAGGCTGCGTGACCGGCGCAGCGTCCATCCACGCAGCCGACGGCCGCCCGACACCTCACCCGGTAGCGGAGGTAGGCAGGCGCGTTCCAAGGGCGCGAGCAGGTCGAAGATGTCAAAGGCCGAGCGACGCCTGCAAGCTGACACAGGCCCGACTTCGCCCTCGACACGCAGCTGTGCCCCCGCCCGAAGTAAAGGCCGCAGCAGCGAAGAACCTATGACTGACGCTTGCTCCGCTACTTGCCTCGCAGGGCTTCGTACCTGCTTCCGGGTCGCGTGATCCTTATTCCAGCGGTCAGGAAGTACCCCCGGATTCATATGGCCGCCGCCGCCTCGAAAGCGCTTTGTCACTCCGTGCCCTTCGCACATTGGAGAACCTTCGTGTTCAAGAAGCTAAGCATCGTGGTCGCGTTGGCTCTGGGTTCGACGGCGTCGAGCGTGCCAGCCCAGGCACTGCAGACCACCGTGACGCAGGTCGATAAGAACGCCGACGGAACCACGACGTACCACTTTTCGCTCAAGCTTGATGCGGACGAGGTCGTCGTTCCCGGCGATAAGAACACGGCTGATTTCATGACCGTCTACAACTTCTACGGGCTCGTCGACGGTTCGGCGAAGTCGCCGCCGGGTTGGGTGTTCTCGTCGGAACAGTTCGGCCGAACGCCGACCCTGAACGGGTATCCGCTGGTGTTGCCCGTCGACGTGCCGAATACGCCCAACCTGACCTGGACGGCGACGACGCAGGTGCCGGCCGGGGCGCGCGTCGAGGGGTTTGTTGCCACGACCCGCATCGGATCAATGGTGGAGGGCGAATATTCTGCGCAGGCGACCCGCCGAACGCCGGCCACCAAGGGGGCGCCCGCCGGAACCGAAAAGCTTTCAAAGCAAGCCGTCATCGGACCGCTGCCGACGCCGAGCTTCTTGGCCGAAGTCAAGTAGCAGGAGCGTCCGACGTCGCACCGAGCCGAAGTATCGGGTGTGGCTGGAAAAAGCGAGCCTTGACTCATCCCGGCAGTTGCAGCGTCGCGTTGCAACGTCTGGCCGGGCAACTTGCCCGTTGATTGAGTAAGTCCAGAGCAGTTGATACGGCGGCAGAACGGCATCAGGGTCCAGCGAGAGCGGAGACGCTGAACGCACGACGCGTCACCGAGATGGCCCGTGCGTCGCACGCCTTCGCTTGTCGACGTCAAGGAAGCGGGCTCGTCAGGGGCACCGGCCTTGCCGGGCCATGAGGGGCAGATCGACCATGCCGACATCCTTCGATCTGGCAGCTGGTTGTGCTCGACGGTGGTCGGCCTGCTGCCTCATCGGTCCCACGTCAAAGGGAACGATCTGGCGCAAGCCGGGCACGACAGCACTGCTTGCACGTGCGCGGAAGCACGGCCCACATCGAGGTTCGTCGACCAGCGGCACAGCGAGCAGGCGTGACTCATCGATATGGCGGCGCAAACGTCACGCGCTGTGATCCCACTATAACTTTCCTATGCTGACACAGCGATCCCCTCATCGTGCGGCTATGCCGCCAACCCTAATTGAATGATTGAGGGTTTTGCTGCGAAGCCCACATCGCCGCCTGCCTTGCTCGGTGGGGACATCCATCGCCATTACGGCAGCTGAGTTACACATGCTCCTTCCAGGATCGGCTGCTTCGTCGTGCTGGCGACGGCGCTGCTCGGCCTCGTGTCGTTCCGGCGCGCGGGGGCAGTGGTGTCGGGCACCTCGGCTCGTCTGCCTTCGACCGCGACGGCGTCGCGGAAGTCACGGTTGGCAGGGCAGCACCCTGGTTCGTGCTCGGCATCAAGCTGTTCTTCAATGCGGTGCGGGACGACGGATCCCTTCGATGGGGAGAACCGCGTCCTCACCACCGTCGCCTCGCCCAAGAACGCGGGGCGCCCGGTATCGCCGATGAGCCTGCGCGGCGACCCGTACGGCGCCGTGCTGGAGGCGGTGCTTTGCCTGGAGGCGCCGGATGTCGCGTTCGGCTTGTCCGAGTGCGACCTCGACTGGCAGTGCGACCGCGACGCGCAGTGCTGGACACGGCTGGGCAGGCGATGTGGCGCTTTCCATGCCGAGGTCATCCCCGATGGCGGCGAGCCGGTGCGTTTAAACTTCGGTGATGGCGGCACGCGGTGCTGATGGACGTGCAACGCGACCGGGCCTTTCGCTTCATGGGTGCATCGGCTTGATCGGCTCTCCTCGGCTCGTCGTCCATGCCGCCCTCGCGGGCAACATGCTGGTCACCATCAGCAAGTTCGCCGCGGCCGTCCTTACCGGCAGCTCGGCAATGCTCAGCGAGGCCGTGCATTCGTCGGTGGATTGCGGCAACGGCCTCCTCATGCTGCTCGGCATGCGGCGCGCGGCGCGCCCGGCATCGCAGACGCATCCCTTCGGCCATGGATTGCAACTCTACTTCTGGACCTTCGTCGTCGCCGTGCTGGTGTTCGGCGTCGGCGCCGGCGTGTCGATCCTGGAGGGCATCGACAAGGTCAGGGCGCCGCGACCGATCGAGGCCGCCTGGGCCAACTACGCCGTGACCGGCCTCGCCGTCCTGTTCGAGGGTTCGACCTGGTGGGTGGCGGTGCAGGCGTTCCGCAAGGAAAAGCGCGGGCGAGGGTGGCTCGATGCGGTGCGCTTCAGCAAGGACCCGACCGTGTTCACCGTGCTTTTCGAGGACAGCGCCGCCCTGCTCGGCCTGTTCGTGGCGCTGGTCGGCATCTGGTTGAGCGACGTGCTCGGCTGGCATCGAGCGGACGGCGTCGCTTCCGTCGCGATCGGCGTCATTTTGGCCGGCACCGCCTCGTTCCTCGCCTGGGAGTGCCAGTCCCTGCTGACCGGCGAGGCCGCTTCGCCGGAGGTGCGCGACGGCATCCGCGGCATCATCGCGGCCGAGCATGACGTCGCATCGCTCAACGAGATCCTGACCATGCATTTCGGTCCAACCGACGTGCTGGCCGCAATCAGCCTCGAGTTCAACAGGGACCGCTCCGCAGCGATGGTGGAAACGGCCGTGTCGCGCATCGAACGCAGCATCAAGACCGCCCATCCCGAAGTGACGCGCATCTTCATCGAAGCCCAGCGCGGCGAGGCGCACCGGCAAAGCCAGGACACGCTCGTCAACGAGTGACACGCGCAATTCTGCATCGGTCATTCATCGGTCGCCGCTCCATCCAGAGGTCATCATGGGCGCTCAGGCTCTTTCGCGCTTCAAGGGAACGACGGTCGACCCCGACGCCCTGGCGGCCGCTCTGGCACAGGAGCGCGGGCCTGACATCATCGATGCGCTCAACAACCAGACACCCGATATCGCGGCCGGCGTGCTGGAGCGGTTCCCGTACGAAAAGGCGGTCGAGGTCCTCGACCAGCCTGGTCTGGACCGCGGCGTCGAGATCATCGCGGCCCTGCCTCGCGAACTGGCCGTCTCGTTCCTGTCGGGCATGGCGGCCGACCGCGTCGCCGACACGTTCCGGCTGCTCGCAGAGCCCGCCCGCTCCGAACTTCTCGACCAACTCGATCCCGCCATGGAAGCCGGCATCAAGGCGTTGCTCGCCTATCCGGAGGGCAGCGCGGGGGCGATCATGACGACCGAGTTCGTGTCCGTGCCGTCAGACTGGACCATCGCGCAGGTGCTGGACCGCGTCCGCATGGACGAGCACATGCACGAGACCGTTTACTCGATCTTCGTGGTCGATCCGGCGGAGCGTACGCTCGTCCACGCCGTACCGCTGCGCCGCCTGATCTCCGGCGACCCGCGGGCCAACGTGCTGACTGCCGCCCCCGCTCGCAAGCCGATCACCGTCACGGCCCTGGCGTCGCGCAACGAGGCGATCCGGCTGATTTCAAAGTACGACCTTCTTGCCGTGGCCGTGGTCGATGCCCAAAGGCACGTGATCGGGATCGTCACGGTGGACGACGTGATCGACGCCATCGCCCAGCGCCAGACCGAGCAGGTCCACCGCTTCGGCGGCATGGAAGCGCTCGATCAACCCTACATGGACCTGGGCTTCTGGCGGATGATCCGCAAGCGCGCCGGCTGGCTTTGCGCCTTGTTCCTGTCCGAGATGCTGACCGCCTCGGCCATGCAGGGCTTCGAGAGCGAGCTTGAGAAGGCCATCGTCCTGACCCTGTTCATCCCGCTCATCATGAGCTCGGGCGGCAACTCGGGGTCGCAGGCAACGTCGCTGCTGATCCGGGCGCTCGCCCTGCACGAGATCGAATTGCGCGACTGGTGGCGCGTGGCGCTGCGGGAGCTGCCGACCGGCATCATGCTCGGCGCCATCCTTGGCGTGATCGGCATCGTCCGGATCGCCATCTGGCAGATGCTCGGGTTCTACGACTACGGCGAGCATTGGAGGCTGGTGGCACTGACCGTCGGTGCGGCGCTGGTCGGCATCGTCACTTTCGGCTCTACGACGGGTTCCATGCTGCCGTTCGTCCTACAACGCATCGGCTTCGATCCTGCCACGGCCTCGGCGCCCTTCGTCGCGACACTGGTCGACGTCACCGGGCTCGTGATCTACTTCTCCATCGCCATCCTTATCCTGCGCGGCACGCTGCTTTGAACGTGCACCTTCCCCCGCCAACGGCGAGACGCCTGGGCACGCTCATAAGTCGGCTGCCTTGCGCCGCTTACATTTCATCAACGCTTCCGTTCGCATTCCAGTGTTGAAGCGATCGGCGTCCGCTTTCTTGCATCACGCATTCCGAAGCGGCCGATCTGCGAACGGCCAGCTCCGGCCAAAGCACACGGACGGCAATGCACCCAGGGCGGCGATAAAGGGCAAACGTCAGGCTTCTCTGAAGCGGACCTTCCAGCCGAGGCGGTTGCGCCTGCGTTGAATGGACAGCGGATCTCGACGGATGCTCAAAGTCGTCTGCCAAAGAAGGACAGGGCAATGCCGAAGCCGCTGGATGCGCCAACCCACGTGGCCGGCTAATCATCGATCTTGCCACGCACAGCGGCGGCGTCATGACAAACACCCGCCTGCGGCTCGACGCGGCGCTCTACGAGCCCGCCCCCTCATCCTCGCCGACCCAGACGCGTCTTGGCAGACCGTGTCATGCAGCGCGGGATCATCGTCGAGGAAGGTCGCACGGCCGACGCGTTCACGTCGTCACCCACCCCATGAACCTGATAAGGAGTTTACCGGGTCGCTCCTAAAAGCCACCATGCCCGAGCGTGCCCGTTCCCAGAGCGCCGAAACCGCGGCCATATGATCTCGCCGCCACCGAAGTGTGCAGCCATGCGATCGTTCTACCATCCTGACCAGGCGGTGCATGACCCACGCCAGTACATGCGTTTCGGCCGGCTGGTCCCGACCAAGGACGTGCCGCTGCGCACCGAACGGCTCCTCGGCGCCCTGGACCGCCACGGCATAACGCCCGAGCGCCCGGTCGCGCACGGGGTCGAGGCCGCTCTCGGCGTACATACGCCCGCCTACCTCCGCTTTCTCGAAAGCGTATGGAAGCGCTGGACCGGTCTTCCCGATCACGGCCCCGAGGTTTGGCCGAACACCTTTCCCTACTGGAGCGGTCGACCCGAGGATGCGGCACGGCCGGACTGCCCGGCCAAGGGCCTCGTCGGCGAAATCGGCTGGTACCTCGGCGACCTGTCGGTGCCCATGGGCCCGCAGAGCTGGTTGTCGATCCTGCGCTCGTGCGAGACCGCCGTCACCGCCGCCGACGCCGTATCGGAGAGCGATGCGGCTGCCTATGCCCTGTGCCGCCCCTCGGGGCATCATGCCCGCGCCGACCGCGCAACCGGCTTCTGCTACATCAACAACACCGCGGTGGCGGTGCAGCGCTTGCGACGACGTTTCGCCCGCATCGCGGTGATCGACGTCGATGCGCACCATGGCGACGGGACCCAGCAGATCTTCTACAATCGTGCGGACGTGCTGACGGTGTCGATCCACGCCGACCCCAGCGACTACTATCCCTTCTACACCGGCTATGCGGCGGAGACAGGCTGCGGTCCTGGCGCGGGCTTCAACCTCAACCTGCCCCTCGGGCACGGAGCCGCGGGGGCGGAGATGACGGCGGCCGTCGCCATGGCGTGCGAACGTATCCGTGCGTTCGGGGCGGAGGCGCTCGTCATCGCCCTCGGCTTCGACGCCCACCGTGATGACCCGATCGGCGTCCTCAAGCTGGACGCAGCCGATTTCGGCGGCGTCGGGCGACAGGTGCGCGACCTGCGCCTGCCGTCGCTGATCGTGCAGGAGGGTGGCTACGCGGTCGAGGCGATCGGAGACTGCCTCGACGCGTTTCTTTCCGGGTTCGGCACCGACGTGAAAAGATGACGTCGCTTCGCGTCGCCCCGGGGCAGGCCCGGCCGCGCACGTCCTTGCCGGAGGCGAGTGAGGCCGCCACCGCAGCCGTGGCCCGTCCTCCGAACCCGTGCCGTTGATCCCGGTCCGGTGCTTGCCTGTGAGACGCGCGACGCATCCGGGGCAAGACCATGTCGGCGACGGACAGGCTGGGCGAAACGCCGGATACGTCCTCCTCGACCTGCTGCATGGCTCGATCCGTCCTGCCTCGTGCGGCATGGCGTGGAGCGAGGCCGCCCTGATCGGCATCGCTTGTGCCTATGAGCAGGCGACCCGTCACCGCAAGGCGCCGGTGCTCAAAGGATCATGACCCGCCGTCTCGAATGGCAAGGAGAACACGATGACGCGATTGCTGCTCGGACGCGCGCTGACACCGGCCCTGGCACTGGCCCTCGCGGCGTCCGCCGCGCAGGCGGCAGGCTCGGGTCCGATCACCATCGGCGTGCCGGTCGGGCTATCCGGCGCCAACAGCGTCGTGGCCCCTTCCGTCGTGCAGGAAGCGCAACTTGCGGTCGACGAGATAAACGCCGCGGGCGGCGTGCTCGGCCGCAAGCTCACGCTGGAGGTGGCCGACGACGCCTCGGGCGCGGCCGGCGCCCAGAAGGCCTTCGACGCCCTCGTCTATCAGAAGAAGGTCGACGTGCTGATCTCCATGGAAACCAGCGCCGCCCGCAACGCGGGACTTTCCATCGTGAGCAAGGGCCGCGTGCCATTCATCTACACGTCGTTCTACGAGGGCCATTCCTGCAACAAGTACCTTTACGTCGACGCCTGGGTGCCCGAGCAGCAGGTCCCGCCCATCGTGGACAACTTCGCCAAGCACGGCGCCAAGACGTACTTCCTGATCGGCAGCGATTACGCCTTTGGGCGCGGCATGCTCGGCTTCTCGCGCAGCTACGTCGAGAAGACCGGCGGCAAGATCGTGGGCGAGGACTACCTGCCGATCGACGGCTCGGACTGGACGCCCATCCTGTCCAAGCTCAAGGAGGCCAAACCCGACGCGCTCATCACCTCCACGGCCGGCGGTGCGCCCAACGTGACGCTGACGAAGCAGATGCGCGCGGCCGGCATCGACATCCCCTACGCCAACCTCGCGGTGGACGAGGGCACCGCCAAGAGCATGGGGGCGGACGCCACCGGCATCTACCTGTCGGCCTCCTACGTGACCGGCATCGACACGCCCGAGAACAGGAAGTTCCTCGACGCCGCGAAGAAGAAGTTCGGGGCCGACCTCAAGACCCCCAACGATTTGTCCGTGCCGGAATACGAGGCCGTCTACCTATACAAGGCCGCCGTCGAGAAGGCCGGAACCACCGCCGCCGACAAGGTGCTCGACGCCCTGCCGGCCGTGTCCTTCACCGGCCCGCGCGGCACCATCCAGATGAGCCGCGAGCACCACGCGCCGCTCACCATGTATCTCGGCCAGGTGCAGGGGGACGGCACCGTCAAGGTCGCGGCGACCTTCAAGGACGTCGATCCCGGCGCGCAGTGCCCCAAGCTGAAGTGACGCGCGGGACCGCCTTCCTCCCTGGAGCCTGAGCGATGCTGCTGCTGCTCGACATCGTCACCACGGCGGCGATCCTGTTCATCGTCGCCGTCGGGCTCCTCGCCGTGTTCGGGGTGCTGAAGATCATCAACTTCGCGCACGGCGCCTGGCTCACCGTCGGCGCGTACTGCGCCGTGATCGCCGCCCGGCTCGGCCTGAACCCGTGGGCCGCGCTGCCGCTGGCCTTCGTCGTCGGCGCGGTCCTCGGCGGCGCCGCCGAGTTCCTGATCATCCGGCCGCTGTACCGCCGCCCTCTCGACGCCATTCTCGCGACCTGGGGCCTCGGCATCGTGATCGGCCAGCTCATCACCCTCGCCTTCGGGCGCGACGTGCAGTTCACCCCGAGCCTGCTGTCCGGCACGGTGCCGGTGGGGGGCGTACCCTATTCGACCTACCGGCTGTTCGCCCTCGCGGCGGCGGTGCTCGTCGGCGTCGCCTTCGCGGTGACGCTGGAAGGTACGCGGCTCGGTCTGTCGGCGCGCGCCGTGATCATGAACGAGACGCTGGCGCGCGGGCTCGGGATCGACACCGGACGGGTGCGCCTGCTGACCTTCATGATCGGCGCCGGTCTCGCCGCCCTCGCCGGCGTCCTCCTCACGCCCTTGACGAGCGTCGACCCCAACATGGGCGTCGCCTGGCTGATCGGGGCCTTCATGCTGGTCATGGTGGCGGACACGTCGCTGGCGGCGCTCGCCGTCGCCTGCCTCGTCTTCGGCGCCGCGCAGGTGCTGGTCAGCACCTTCGTCAGCCCCGTGCTCGGCGGCATCTCGGTCGCGGTGCTGGCGGCGCTGGTACTGCGGGTCAGTCCGCGCGGCTTCTCCCGTGCTTGACGACGCGCGCGCCGAAGCCCGCCGGGACCGGACGAGGGCCGCCGGCCTGCTCCCGCCGCTTCTCGTCGCGCTCGCGGGCGCGCTGGGCGTCTGGCTCGCCCCCCTCGTGCTTGACACGTTCAGCGTCAACGTCCTCACGCGATCGATGATCTACGCGGTGCTCGCCGTCACGGTGGACCTGCTTTGGGGCTTCACCGGGATCCTGACCTTCGGGCAGGCGGCGTTCTTCGGCGTCGGCGCCTACGCGACCGCGATGACGATGGCGAATCTCGGCGCGACGCCGGCCTGGATGGCGGCGGCCCTCACGCTCGCCGTCGCGCTGCCGATGCTGCTCGGCCTCGTGGTCGGCTGGCTGTCCTTCTACCATCGCTCGACGCCGCTTTACGCGTCTGTGATCTCGCTGGTGTTCCCCATCGTGGTCACGCAGCTGGTGTACTCGGGCGGGACGTGGACGGGGTCGAGCAGCGGCCTCGTCGGCTACGACACGCTGCCGCTCGAACTCGAAGGCTTCTTCCGGCTCGCCGGATGCGTCCTCGTCGCCGTGACGCTCGCGGCCTGGGTCTTCGTGCGCTCGGATGCCGGCCGGGTGCTGCTCGCCGTGCGCGACAACGACCTGCGCTGCGCCTATCTCGGCATCGGCGCCAAGCGCATCCAGATCGCGCTGACGGTGACGCTTGCCGGCGTGGCCGGGCTCGCCGGCTTCCTGTTCGCCCACGCTTCGGGGGTTGTCGCGCCGGAGAACACCGGCTTCCTGTTCGGCACGGAGCTGGTGATCTGGGTCGCGCTCGGCGGCCGCGGCTCGCTGCTCGGTCCCGTGCTGGGCGCGATCGCGATCGACGACCTCGGCGCCAGTCTGTCGGGGAACCTGCCGTTCCTGTGGCAGCTCGTGCTTGGCGCAGGCTTCGTGGTCATCATCATCCTGCTTCCCGAGGGACTCGCCGGCCCGGTGCGGCGCGGAATCGCGGCGCTCCCGCTCGGCCGGCGCGCGCCGGACGTGCCCCGCATCGTCGCGGCGTCATCGCCCCGCCACGCGTCCGGCGGCGGGCTGCCCCTCCTCAGGGTCGCCAACGTCGCCCGCTCCTTCGGCAGTCTGTCGGTGCTGCGGGACGTATCGCTCGATATCCGTGCCGGAGAGCTTGTCAGCATCGTCGGCCCGAACGGCGCCGGCAAGACCACGCTGATGCGTTGCCTGAGCGACGGCACGGAGCCGTTCACCGGCACCGTCTCGATCGCCGGCCGCTCCATCGCCGGCCTCACGCCCGACCGGGTCGCTGCGCTCGGCGTCGGCCGCAAGTTCCAGCTCGCCAGCGTCTTCGAAAGCCTCACCGTCGCCGAGTGCCTGCGCCTCGCCCGAACCGCCGCCGAGGCGCCAAGCCCCATCGCTGCGGCGGCGACCCTGCCCCTGCCGCCCGCCAGCGCCGAGATCCTACGGTTGACGGGCCTTGGCACGCTGCTCGCCTCGCCGGCCCGCCTGCTGTCGCACGGCATGAAGCAGGCCCTCGAACTCGCCATGGTGCTGGCCCTCGAACCCAGCCTCATCCTGCTCGACGAGCCGACCGCCGGCCTCACCGGGGCGGAGCGCAACATGATCGGCACCGTCTTGCGCCAGGTCACAGCGGGGGCCGGCGTCGCCGCCATCCTGGTCGAACACGACCTCGACTTCGTGCGGCAGGTGTCGTCACGCATCGTGGTGCTGCACCAGGGGCGCCTCGTGCTCGACGGCAGCGTCGACGACGTCGTCCACTCCGAAACCGTGCGGACCATCTACGCGGGTGGCGCCCATGTTTGATGCGCCCGATGCTTGAGGCGGCAGCGCCCCGGGTCGCTGCGCCGGCGGACACGGCCGCCCTCTCGCTACGCGGCGTGTCGAGCGGCTACGGCGCGGTGCCCGTGGTGCGCGACGTCGACTTGGACGTGCGGCGGGGCGAGATCGTGGCCCTGCTCGGCAAGAACGGCATGGGCAAGTCCACGCTGCTCAAGACGGTTCTCGGTCTGGTGCCGCTTCGCGGGGGGGCAATCCACGTCAACGGCATGAATCGGGCCGACATGGCGCCGGCCGCGTTGATCGCCGCGGGGGTGAGCTACGTGCCGCAGGACCAGCCGCTGTTCCCCGACCTGTCGATCCGCGACAACCTCCGCCTCGCGGTCCGCATCGACGCCGCGCTCGGCCCGGCGCTCGACCATGCTTTCGGTTATTTCCCGTTCCTCAAGGATCGGCTCAAGCAGCGCGCCGGCACGCTGTCGGGCGGCGAACAGAAGATGCTGATCCTCGCGCGCGCGCTCATGCTGCGCCCGCGCCTCCTGCTCGTGGATGAAATCTCGGAAGGGTTGCAACCGTCCGTGGTCGACCGCATCGCCCGTGCGCTGCGCGACGAGCGCGCCCGCGACGGCACCGCCATGCTGGTGATCGAGCAGAACCTCGATTTCGCACTCGGCATCGCCGACCGCTGGGCGGTGCTTAAACTCGGCGCGATCGACGACGAGGGTGCGTGCGAGCCGCAGGCACGAGCCCGCGTGCGCGACCATCTCAGCCTGTGAGGAGGATGGACCGTCGCCGTTTACAGACCGGTCGGGCAGACGCGGCCCATCCGGCGTTCTCGTCCCCGCACAGGAAGCGCCTGATGGATGGACGGCGAGCCCCGGTCAGGCCGGTGCCGACCGGCGGCGGCGCTGGCCTGCCCATGACGCCGGATCGCCTCGTCGCGTCCGACGATCCCCTTCAGCTTGGGCCGTGCTGCAACGCGCCCTCCCCCGCCCCCTATCCCTTTGTCACCCGCCGACGGCAGCCCTTGACGATGGCGCCGTTGCGTCACGGCGCGCCGACCTCCAGCGGTACGCCCACCCGCTCGTCGCCGATCCGCATGTCTTCCAGGCGACGCGCGGCCGGTTCGATGCCGAACAGGGCCACCACGACGATTTGCACGGCGAGCAGCCCAGCCATCAGCTCGGTCACGGCAATGACGCCGCCGCCGTTGTAAAGCGATACGACGATGAACGGCGTCACGATGGTCGCGCCGCGGCCGAAGGTGTTGCAAATGCCGGCACCCCGCAACCGGATCGGCGTCGGAAACAGCTCGGGGATGTAGATGCCGAACAGCAGCGCCACGAGCACGTAGATCGGCACCGTCATCGCGAAGCCGACGGCGACCAGCGCGACCGGGTCGGTGACGAAGGGGTACAGGAGGCCGAGCACCAGGGCGAGGGCGGACGCGGCGCAGATGGTCTTCTTGCGGCCCCACCGATCGGCCGTGAGCGCTCCGATGAAGGAGCCGAGCGGCGCGCCGCACCCCATCAGCAGCACGAAACCGAACGAACGGGCGATGTCGAAGCCCTGGTGGACGAAGAAGGTCGGTAGCCAGGTCACGAAGCCGTAGAGCAGCGTATTGATGGTGACGAGGCATGTAATGCCGACGAAGAGGCGGCCGAGGTAGGGCGGCCTGAACAGGGTCGCCAGCGACACGATCTCCGCTGCGGGTGCGACCGGCAGCGGCTCGGGGAGGGTACCGCCTTTGGCGGCGACGCGCTCGATCTCGGCAAGGAGCGCATCGGCCTCCGCCACGCGCCCGACCGCCTCGAGCCAACGCGGCGACTCCGGCAGGCCCTTGCGCAAGTACCACACGACCAGCGCACCGGCACCGCCGAGCAGGAACATCACGCGCCAACCGAAGGTGGGCACGAGCACGTAGCCGATCAGCGAGGCGGCGGGGAGGCCCGTCACCACGAACACGGCCATCAGCCCGAGCCAACGGCCACGCGAGCGGGCCGGCACGAACTCGGTCAGCGTCGAATAACCGACCACGTTCTCGGCGCCGAGCCCGATCCCGATCAGGAGGCGCAGCGCGATCAGCACGCCCATGCTCGGCGCGAAGGCGGCCGCGATGGAGGCGAGGCCGAAGATGAGCAGGTTCGCCTGGTAGGTGAAGCGCCGCCCGTAGCGGTCGCCGAGGAAGCCGGTGAGGAACGAGCCGAGCATCATGCCGACAAAGGTCATCGACACGAACAGCGCGTTCTGTCCGAGAGTGGAGAAGCCGCTTTTGAAGGTGGCAGCGAGCACGGCCCCGGCGACGTAGATGTCGAAGCCGTCGAAGAACATGCCGATGCCGATCAGCCACATGATGCGGTAATGGAACGGCCCGATCGGCAGTCGATCGAGACGCGCACCGGCATTGGCTGAACCTGACATCACGGCCTCCCTTTTTGCTACGCGCCCTGCGGCAGCCATCCGTCTTGGCGGATGCGCGCCCCTGCGGCTGCGCCGGTCAGTTCAAGCGGCGCGGCGCTCCGCTGCCGCCGTACCAGTCGAACGGCTTCGACTCGGTCGGCACCATGACGCTTTTCACGTCGAAGTAGTTGTTGAAGCTTTCGCTGCCGCACTCGCGGCCGATGCCGCTGTCGCCGACGCCGCCCCAGGGCGAGGCGGGGTCGAGCCGGTGGTGGTCGTTGATCCACACGATTCCGGCCTTGACCCTTGCCGCAACGCGGTGGGCGCGCGACACGTCGCGGGTGCGCACCGCCGCCGCGAGGCCGAAGGGCGAGTCGTTGGCGAGGCGCAGCGCCTCGTCCTCGTCGCGGAAGGGCGTGATCACCGTGAAGGGGCCGAACACCTCCTCCTGGAACACGCGCATGCGCGCGCCGACGTCAGCGAACACCGTCGGCTCGACGAAGTAGCCGTTCTCAAAGCCCGGCACGTGGGCCGGAGCGCCGCCATGAACGAGGCGGGCGCCGTCCTCGTGGCCGTAGCCGGCATAGGTGAGCACGCGTTCGCGCTGCCTGGCCGAAACCACCGGGCCGAGTTGCGTCGCCGGGTCGAAGGGATCGCCGATGCGGATGGCTGCCGCCTTGCGCGCGAGCTTCTCCACGAATTCGTCGTAGATCGACGCCTGCACGAGGTGGCGCGAGGCGCATACGCAGGTCTGCCCGGCGCCGATGAAGGCGCCGAAGGCGGCATAGTTCACCGCCTGGTCGACGTCGAAGTCGTCGAACACCATGACCGGCGTCTTGCCGCCGAGTTCCATGGTCTGGTGGGCGAAGACCCTGGCCGCCGCGGCGCCGGCGATCCGCCCCGCCTCCGTGCCGCCCGTCAGCACCAGCTTGTTGATGTCGGGGTGCTCGGCCAGCGCCTTGCCGGTGGTGGCGCCGTAGCCCAGCACCACGTTGAACACGCCATCGGGCAGCCCCGCCTCCTTGAAGATGGCGGCGAGCTTCAGCGTGGTCAGCGGCGTGTACTCGGAGGGCTTGACGACCGTGGTGCAGCCCGTTGCCAGCACGGGCGCCAGCGATTTGCACATGATCATCAGCGGGTGATTGAAGGGCGTGCAATTCGCGACGACGCCGATCGGCGTGCGCAGCGTGTAGTTGAGATAGGGGCCTTCGACGGGGATCACGTCGTCGCGTCGCGCCAGCGCCAAGCCGGCGAAGTAGCGGAAGAAGTCCGGCAGCCGCCCGATCTGCGCCCGCGTTTCGTTGATCGGGCGTCCGTTGTTCATGGTTTCGAGCTTGTACAATGCGTCGAGGTTGGCCTCGAAGGCGTCGGCGATGCGGTTCACCAGGCGGGCGCGGTCGCGCACGCCCATGCCACCCCATTCGCGGCCCTCGAAGGCGGCGCGCGCCGCCGCCATGGCGCGGTCGACGTCGGCAGCGCTTGAGTTCGGGATGGTGGCGATCACCGCGTCGGTGGCGGGATTGCGGACCTCGATGCGTTCGCCCCCACCCGCCTCGACCTCGCGGCCGTTGACGTAGTTTCCGCGATGCTCGACGCTCGCGACCGGCTTTTCCAGCTTGTTCACGGCAGACTCCCTATCTCGTTGCGACGGCGCCCGATGCCGCTGTCGCGCACCGGGCAAGGGCGGAAAGAACCCGACGCTCGGCCCTGGCGACGTGGCCGCGTGTCAAGCGCACAACGGTTTGACCATCACGGTGCTGGACAGCGCCGATGAGCGCCGCATGCTCCGCCACGAGCCGCGCCGGGTCTCGTCCCTTGATCTCGGCAATGCTGACGCGCACCAAGCGTTCGGACTGGTCGATCAGTTCGGTGACGACCGCCGCCATGCGAGGGTTGCCGGACGCGGTGGCAAGGGCAGCGTGGAAGGCGCGGTTGTAGGCGATGAAGTCGCCGCCCGCCGCGACGGTGCGGAACGCGTCGAGGTC
Organism: uncultured Beijerinckiaceae bacterium; assembly: GCA_964243435.1. Taxonomy (GTDB): domain Bacteria; phylum Pseudomonadota; class Alphaproteobacteria; order Rhizobiales; family Beijerinckiaceae; genus RH-AL1. The sequence continues at coordinate 45,749 of CAXTFM010000005.1, read as the reverse complement.
CCGCAGCGCCTCGTCCGGCGCCCGCATCGCGGCGTCTGCCGCGCACGCCGGCTCCAGCACGAGCCGGAGCCGGAACAGGTCGCGCGCATCGTCGAGCGAGACTTCGTTCACCTTCGACCCCTTGCGCGGGATTACGGTGACCAGATGCTCCCGTTCCAAGCGCAGCAGGGCGTCACGGATCGGTGCCCTGCTCACCCGGTAGCGCCGGGCAAGGTCTTCCTCGCGCATGTCCCGGCCCGGCGCGAGGCGGCAGGCGAGGATGTCCGCCCGGACCGCGTCGTAGATGCCGTCACGGAGAAGGGGCATGCGCGCGAGGGTGTCCTTCGGAAGCCGATCGTGAAATTTCACATCATGCTTGCGCCATCATCGTCAAGGGTGACATCTGGCACAGGCGCGGCGCAGGACGGGACCGAAACGCGACATGATGATCGAGCTACGTGATGGGGGGACGGTCGGCGCGACGGAGGTGGGACGCGGCACGCCGCTGGTGCTTCTGCACTCGCTGCTGGCGGATCGGGGTAGCTTCGACCGCATCGTCGGCCCCCTGTCGACCCGTTTCCGGGTGGTCACGTTGGACCTGCCGGGCTTCGGCGCATCGACGCCACTGACCGGCGGGCTCGCCGACTTCGCCGACCGCGCCGCTGAGGCGGTCCGGCAGCTCGCGGGGGAGGAAAAGCCGATGATCCTCGGCAACGGCTTCGGCGCCTTCATCACCTTGCAAATGGCAATCAACCATCCCGAGCTCGCGGCAAAGCTGGTGCTCGCCGATGGGGGCGCTGCCTTTTCCGAGGACGGCCGCGCCGCATTCCGTGCCATGGCCTCTGCCGCCGCCACGAAAGGGCTCGTGTCGATCGAGGCCGTCGCCATGCGCCGCCTGTTCGCCCCGGCGTTCCAGGCCGACAACCCGCGACTGATGGCGGAACGCCAACGCGCGTTTCTGCGCACCGACGCGGACGTGTTCCAGGCTGCCTGCACCGCCCTCGCCTCGCTCGACCTGCGCGCGGGCGCGGCGGAAATGCGCGTCCCGACGCTCGTTCTTGTCGGCGAGGAGGACGAGGCGACGCCGCCGTTCATGTCCCGGGAACTGGCCGCGCTGCTGCCCGACGCGCGGTTCAAGCTCCTCCCCGGATGCGCGCACGTCCCCCAGCTCCAGGAACCTGACGTCTTCCTCGACGCCGTGCTCGATTTCCTGCTGTCCTGATCGAAAGTGCGGTGCCGCAACACAGCGCATGCCCCAGGCACGGCGTTGCCGCCTTCGTCCGGCATCATGTGCTACCAGCGCGGCAGCCTGCCGGCCCTACTGCCCGAAGCACCTGTAACGCCGCTCGGCACAAAAGCCTCGCGCATGTTCGCAAGTAGCTGCAGCTAACCATCCAGGCGCCTCGCGAGCCGTGGCGAGTGTCGAATTCCCCGCAATCCGTTGCACAAGGCAAGCGGGTCAGGGCAACCCGGAAAAGTCCGTCGGTGGCAGCGACACACGTGTCGCTGCCATGCACCCTCGCGTGTGCGTCCGGAGAAGCGTCCAGATGCCGATCGATGCAGACTCAGCATCGTAACTCGTTGTTTGTAGGCTGGTCTGAAACATCAACGGTTGAGCAACTTGACGTCGCGCGGGAGCGGTCAGCGCTTCGTGGAACGACCGGCAGCGGCGTGCAACTGAGCCATCGCTTTCGCAGCCTCGGGCTTCCACACCCGCCAGCCGCCCCACCTAGATCATCGTCCACGCTTGGATCGCGATCTCGAAATCGAGCACTTCTTTTTCCGGCAACCGCCCTATCACCATCGCGCCCATGTCTGCCATGACCTGAACTTCATTGACACGTCCAGAAGCAGGCGTTGCACATCGTTTGAGCGCGACCACCAGCCGTGACGATGACGCCGAGGGCTTGGTCGGCCGAAGGCACGCCGGGTTGATACCTCCGAATTCTTCGCTCAAGTCGGTGCGGCAATGTCCTTTCGGTCGCATTGCATTTGTGCAGGCGATGCTCGAAACCGAGGCAACGCGGTGACAAGGTCGCTCCTGGTCGCGCAACGCCCTTCAATCGAGGGGGCGGTTGAGGAAACGGTCGAGGAAACGATGAGTCTAGGCACGGCGGTCGACGTCCCAGGTGCGGGCTGGCTCGACCGCGAGAAGAGCGTCGCCGGCCCTCGCTTCAACCGCTGGCTCGTGCCGCCCGCGGCGCTCGCGCTCCACCTTTGCATCGGCATGGCCTACGGCTTTTCCGTGTTCTGGCTGCCGTTAAGCCGCCTCGTCCCAGGTGCGGATGCCGTCGCCTGCGCCCGGCTCGGCCTTCTCGACGAGTTGACCACCACGACCTGCAATTGGTCGGTACCGAGCGTTACGCACGTTTTCGAGATCTACATCGCCGTGCTCGGCATCTCCGCGGCGATCTGGGGCGGCTGGCTGGAGCATGCCGGACCTCGCAAGGCGGGCGTGATCGCCGGCCTGTGCTGGGGCGGCGGGCTGGTCCTGACCGGCTTCGCCGTTGCCGTCCACCAGCTTTGGCTCGTCTATCTGCTCTCGGTTCTGTGCGGCGTCGGACAGGGTCTCGGCTATATCACCCCGGTGTCCACCCTGATCAAATGGTTTCCCGACCGTCGCGGCATGGCGACCGGCTTCGCCATCATGGGCTACGGCGGCGGCGCCATGGTCGGCGCGCCGCTCGCGGTTTGGCTGATGGGGCATTTCGCCGACGGTGGCGTGCCCGGCGTGTCACGGACGCTGATCACCATGGGCGTGATCTACCTGATGGTGATGTGTGCCGCCGCGTTCTGCTTCCGGGTGGCACCGTCGGGCTGGCGCCCGACAGGTTACGCGCCGGCGCCGACCATCAACGCGCGCATCACCAGTCAGAACGTCCACCTCGCCAAGGCGTGGCGCACGCCGCAGTTCTGGCTGATCTGGGGCGTGCTGTGCCTCAACGTCACGGCGGGCATCGCGGTGATCGCGATGGCCAGCCCCATGCTTCAGGACGTGTTCGGCGGCAGGCTGGTGGGCGGCGCGCCCGGCGCTGCCCTGACGGCGGGGCAGCGCACCGCGGTTGCCGCCGCCGCAGCGGGCCTCGTTGGTTTGATCAGCCTCTTCAACTGCCTGGGCCGCCTGTTCTGGGCGTCGCTTTCCGACAGGATCGGCCGCAAGGCCATGTACGGCACGATCTTCGTCCTCGGTATCGCCTTGTACTGCTCGCTGCCGCTGTGGGGGCATCTCGGGCTGCCGCTGATGTTCGTAGCCTCCGTATGCGTCATCCTCAGCATGTACGGCGGCGGCTTCTCGACCGTGCCAGCCTACCTCGCCGACATCTTCGGCCCGCAAATGGTCGGCGCCATCCACGGTCGGCTGATCACGGCTTGGTCCGTCGCCGGCGTGGTCGGCCCTGCATTGATCGCCGGGCTGCGGCAGGTCCAGATCGCACGCGGCGTTCCACCGAACCTGGTCTACGACCGCACGCTCTACATCATGGCGTTCCTGCTGTTCTGCGGCTTCATCTGCAACCTCTTCGTCAAGCCGGTGGACAGGACGTACTGGATGAGCGACGCCGAGCTTGCCTATGAGCGCGGCCTGCTGCGCGAGGATCGCGTGTCGACCAGCGCCGAATCGGCGGCACGCGGCGGCTTCGGCACGAGCGGCGCCCTTGCCTGGACGGTGGTCGGCATCCCGTTCTTCGTCGGGCTGTTCATCGCCTTTCAGAAGGTGGCGGCCCTGTTCTGAAGCGCTCCGCGCCGGTGTGGCGCCGGCATCAGGCCGCATGGTAGCCGAGGCATCCGAAAAGCCTTCGTGCGTCGGTGGCGCGCATGAAGGCCAGCGTCCTTTCCGCCTCCGCCTTTCCCGTTGCGGTGAACACGGCCGGGCCTCGCCGTGACCCGCAAATTTCGCGGCGGCCAGGAACGGCTCGGCGATGGCGATGCGCGGCTGGGGACGGAAGCCCCTTACCTGCTGGCCCGCACGCCGGACGCGGCACGGCGCTGCTGGGCTTCGTCGTGCCGCGATCCCTCGCGTCACCGCCGCTCACCAGCGACATTCTCCGGCTTTGCACTTCAACCACGCCAATCCGCTCGGGCGTTTGACCGGCGGCTACTCATCGGTTCCATTACCGGCGATCGTGCTGGCCGAGGCCTTCGTTGCCGATGCGTCCACGAGGCCGCTTGCGGCTTTGCGGGGCTTCAAGGCGTCGGCTCTCGCCACAGCGAGAGGACCAAACCGGCGACAGCGGCGCCACCCTAAGCGAAAAGATCGCTCGTATCACGTGTCGCGCGCGCCGCAGATCGGTCGAGACGCGGCGACCTCGGCGCGAAGCCATGCCTCGAAAGCGGCGAACTGCCGGCTGCGACTCTGCGACGACCACACCAGGAAGTATGAGGTCGCCTCGACGCTCGCCGCTGCAGCGTCGAAAGGGGCGACGAGGCGTCCGTCGGCGAGCTCGCGCCCGGCCAGGATTTCGCTCTCCAGGATCACGCCAAGGCCGTCCACCGCCGCTTCGATTGCCATGCTGGAGCGGTCGAGCCACAGCTCGCCGGATGGCGTTACGCCGAGATGGAGGTGCTGGAAGTACTCGGGCCAAGTCAGGGCATTGACGGAATGGATCAGCGTGGCGCGTCGGAGATCCTCCGGTTTCGCAAGACCCGCCGTTGCGGCGAGGCTGGGCGCGCAGAGCGGGCGGAGCCGCTCGGTGATGAGGGGCTCGACCCGCAACCGCTCCGCCCGGCCGTCCGCGGCGGTTGGCCGGCCGTAGCTGATCGCGAGGTCGAAGCGGCTCGCCTCCAACGTCTCCGAGCCGGCGAGGGTGGACAGGCGGAGTTGCACGTCGGGGTGGGCGCGCAGGAAAGCGGGCAGGCGCGGCTGCAGCCACCGCGCGGCGAAACTTGGCCCCGCCGCCACGGTGAGGCGTCCGCGCCGAGCCTGCGGTGCCACGAGGTCGGTCGCCGCGGCGATGGTTGCAAAGGCGCACCCGATCTCGCCGGCGTAGGTGCTGCCGGCCGCGGTGAGCAGCGCCCGCCCGGCATGGCGTCGAAACAGCGGGACGCCCAGGACCTCCTCCAGTTGCTGAAGATGGTAGCTGACCGCCGAGGGCGTCACACCGAGTTCGGCGGCGGCCCGCACGAAACTGCCGTGGCGGGCCGCGGCCTCGAAGGCGGCCAGCGCCTTCAGCGGCGGCAGGAACGGGCGCGTCGCGGCGGTCACTTCCGCAAGGGATGCCCGATGAGGCGGACTGTTGGGCCGTTCAGTTTTTTGCGCTGGCACCCTCGAGGTCCCCCGGCTAGCCAAGAACCGTCGCGGGCGCGCCGAACCGGACCCATCGCGAGTTCCGGTCATGCGCCCGCCGTACCAGTGGAAACGTCAATGAGCGAGTCCCTTCTCCAGGCCTCCAAGGACCACCTCGTGCGCTACGGCGGCGATGTTTTCCCGACGCTGTTCCGTTCTGCCAAAGGAACTGTCGTCACCGACATGAACGGGCGCGAATACCTCGACTTCACCTCGGGGCAGATGTGCGCCACCATCGGGCACAACCACCCGGCCATCGTCGAGGCGGTGCGGCGTGCCGGCGAAAAAGCCTACCACTTCTTCAGCGGCATGATCCCCGAGGTCGTCGCCGAACTGGCGCAGGTGCTCGCCCGCGACTGGCTTCCAGGCGACCTCACCAAGACCATCTTCGTCAACACCGGCTCGGAGGCCACCGAGGTCGCGCTGCGCATGGCCAAGTTGGTCACCGACGGCTACGAGGTCCTGGCGCTCGGCGGCTCGTGGCACGGCATCACGGCCGGTGCCGGCTCCGTGTCCATGGCAAGCGACCGCAAAGGCTACGGCGTGCCGGCGCCGGGCGTCTACGTGATTCCCGAGCCGAACAGCTACCGTCCCTACATCTCCGCAGCGACGGAGGAGGAAGCGGCGCTCGCCAACCTCGACCTCGCGCTGAAGATGTTCGACATGCAGTCGACCGGGCGCGGTGCGGCGATCATGGTCGAGCCGGTGATCAGCGCGGGCGGCGTTCTCGTACCCCCACCCGCCTTCATGCGGGCGCTGCGCGCGGCGGCGGACGCGCGCGGCATGCTGCTCATCTTCGACGAGGCGCAGACCGCCTTCGGCCGCATCGGGACTCGAACCGGCTCCGAGTACTTCGACGTGGTACCCGACATCCTGACCATGTCGAAGACGCTCGGCGGCGGTTTGCCGCTCGCGGCGGTGGCCACCACGGCCGCCATCGAGCAGGTCTGCTTCGACCGGCACTTCACCTACTACACGAGCCACGTGTCGGATCCGCTGCCCGCCGAGGTCGGCCTCGCCGTGCTCGACGTCATCGCGCGCGAGAAGCTCGTCGCCAGGGCCAACGAGATGGGCGCCTACATGCGCGGCCGTTTCGACGAGCTCCAGCAACGTTACGAGGTGATCGGCGACGTTCGCGGGCTCGGCCTCCTCATCGGCGTCGAGCTGGTGACGGACCGCGCCTCGCGCAGCCCCGCCCACGCCCTCGGCGCGCTGACCACGCGCAAGTGCTTCGAGAAGGGCCTGAGCATGAACATCCGTCGCCGCCCCGAGCGCGGCGCGGTGTGGCGCATCGCGCCCCCGCTCACCGTGTCGCACGACGAGGTCGACCGTGCGCTCGACATCCTCACCGACGCCTTGCGCGAAAGCCTCGACGAGATGGCCCGCGCGGCCTGAAACCCATCAACGTGAACGGACCACGCGCATGACAACCTGCAGGATCGTGGCCGCACTGGCCGCCGTAGCGCTCCTTGGCACCATCGCGATAGCCGAGGCGGCAAGCCCGACGCTGGACAGGATTCGCACACGCGGCACCCTCGCCTTCGGCTACAGGGAGTCGTCCATCCCGTTCTCCTACCTCGGCGCGGACCAGCAGCCCGTCGGCTTCTCCCACGACCTTTGCCTCAGCATCGCCGATGCGGTGAAGGCCGAACTCGCGATAGCGCGACTCGAGGTGAGGTGGGTGCCGGTCACCGCCGCGACCCGCATCCCCCTTCTTCAGAACGGCACGGTGGACGTCGAGTGCGGCAGCACCACCAACACGGCCGAACGCCAGAAGCAGGTCGCCTTTTCCGTCGCGACCTTCGTGAGCCAGCCCCGCTGGCTGGTGATGGCGGCGTCGCACATCGCCGACGCCCAAGGCTTGAAGGGCAAGACAGTGGTCTTCACGCAGGGCTCGCTCAACAACGTCATCGGCCGCACGATCAACGGCGACGACCACCTCGGGCTGACGATCGTCCAGGCCAAGGATCAGGCGGACTCGCTGCTGACGCTGCGCACGGGTCGCGCGGCCGGCTTCTTTGAAGACGATATCCTGCTCGCCGGTCTCAAGGCCACGTCCGGTGACCCCGGCGCCTTCACCTTCCTGCCCGACACCTATGGCAGCTTCTACTATTACGGGCTGATGCTTCCGCGCGACGATGCACCATTCAAGGCACTGGTCGACGGCGTGCTGACGCGCACGATGGCGTCGGGCGACTTCGCCCGGCTCTACGCCAAGTGGTTCGCCGCACCCATTCCGCCAAGCGGGCAGAACCTGGAACTGCCGATGAGCGACGCGCTGAAAGCGCGCGTCGCTCGGCCAAGCGACGCGACCACGCCCTGACGAGGCATACAATGCGAAGTTGCCGTGCATCTCGGCCGCCTGCGCGCGACGAGCCTTAACCCTGGCGACCCGGCGGCTCGCGTCGAGGACGCGTCGAGGAGCGGGGACATGGAGGGCGCGAGGACACCTCGAACGCAGGGGTGCGAAGCGCGATCGCGACCGGAAACCCGTTCCGCCTCGCGCCCGTCTTTGCCGTTGCTGACGTCGCGCGCTGTGCCCGAGACCCGACCTGGCGCCTGATGCCGACCCGTTCACGACGGGTCGAGCAGGTCGGGTATGCTCACGTCGGCGATGGCGGCGTGAGTCGGCCAACCTCGACCACTCAGGTGACGGCAGTACAATGGGTCCGCACCACCCACGAGAAACATATTCCATCGGAGCAGGAACGCCGTCACCGTCGGGAATGCATTGGTTGCGGTGATGTCCGTGCTTCGGGTCGACGGTTGGCTTCTCGGCGCGTTTCAGCATGTCTACGAGACGGCGTGGGACCGGATGTCCGTGCCGATCGGCAGTTTCCGCATGGCGCTGGCCATCGTACCGGTGTGCATCGACACCGGCTTGGAGCTGAGCCGGGGGCGGCACGAACAAACGTTCGCGGGCCTGCTGCTCTACGCCATCGCCTTCTGCCTGCTTTACAATCCCGTCAAGATGGTGCGCGACGACCGCCTCCAGCAGCTGGGAGCGTTGGCGTTGCTGAATGCCGAGGCGCGTTACTGGTTGCGGCGCACGTCAAGCCTGCGCAACTTCTACATCGTCCTGACCGTGTTCTCCGTCCTCATGTTCCATCACCTGGGCAGCCTCGCGCTGATCGGCATCGCCTACGCGCGCTGCATCCAGGTCAGGCCGCGGGCACCGACGCGCCGCAGCCTCGGAGGATGGCGCGACGTCGTCGCAACGACATGACCAAGGTCGGTCATGCGTAGATCCTACGTCGAACTGGACTCGATCCGCGTCACGGCCGCAATGCTGCGCGCCGGCAGGGAGGCGTTCCTGCGCGATGACGGCGCCAAGAACATCGAGGCCGCGCTCGAGCGAGCTTTCAGGGCGATGGAGCGCCGCCGTCGCGACGAGTTGGAGGAGCGACTGAGACACCGCCTTGGCGCGGTCCACGGCTGAGCCGTCAATGGATGCTCATTCCGCCGCACCGGCGAAGAGTTCGGTGCTGCCGGGTTTGGCGCATTCCAATCTTGCGAGGTGCCCTTCCAGCATCGCGACGTCCTCGGCCGGCAGCGACGTTCGGCAGCCCTCGACGACGCGCCGCCCGCGGGCCACGATACGCGTGCGCAGCGCTTCGTGGTCGATCGTCGAGGCTACGTCGTGCAGCAGGCGCAGCAGTCGGCGGCTGACCGCGGCATCGGTCGTCGCGTAGGCGCGGATCTGCTCGATGGCCGTGTTCAGCAGGCCGTCGAGGTCGATCCACGGCACGACGACGCGCAGCACCTGGGGTGGATCGTAGAGCAGCGTTTCGGGCGGCGCGCGGTCGAGCCAGCGGATCAGGATGCGGCTGAGCTGGTCGATGCAGCTGATCGCGGTGCTCGGGTCGTTGACCGCCGGCGAGATCGCCCGCAGCGCGATGTCCACGAGCTGGATAATGCCGAACTCGACGTCCTGCTGGAGCGTGCGCATCGGGCCGATGTCGAAGGCACCCGTCAGCTCGACGGCGTGCCTGCGATCCAGCCGGCTGTGGCGCGAAATCATGAGCAGCGGAATGCCCGCCGGCACGAACTGCCCGACCTTGCGGGTGACGCGGAGCTCCAGCCTGTGCTCCTTGGCGAAGGCGACGAGGCGCGCCGTGTCGATGAAGCGGATGTAGCCCGACACCTCGCTCAGCATGGGCACCTCCGTCCCCTGCAGGCGCTCGGGCGGTGGCATCGGCACGGGGCGGGCGGACCGCCGCACGTGAGGCATCAACTCGTCGATCGCCTCCTCCGTGTCGCGCGCGATCCGATCGATGAGGTGGTTGACGCTGATCGCCTGCGAAATGTGCTGGATGAAGAACAGCAGCCAGCCGACGCAAACGAGGGCGAGGGCCATGGCGCCGACGGCGGTGGCGACGGGCGCGACCGGGTGGGGCAGTGCGCGCGCCGCCGGCATGGCGGCGACGCAGTAGGTGAAGGTGCCGAGAAAGATGCCGAGCGTCCACTGCGTGGTGCGGTCTCGCGCGAGGCTGAGAAGGATGCGCGGCGAGAACTGCATGGAGGCAAGCGTCAGCGTCATCAGCAGGATGGCGAAGACGATCGACACCACCGTCATGATGGAGGTGGCGATCACGCTCAGGATCGCCTGTACGACGCCGGGGTCCTCGCGCGACGGAAACAGCGTTTGCGGCACCCAGGCGCTGAGGAGCGGCATGGCTTCCTCCAAGGACGACAGCGTCGCCCCGACCGCGCCGAGGAGGAGTGCGATGATGGATGGACGGATCAAGAAGCCGCCGCGCAACGCATAGGCCGCCGAGCGCAACCGCAGTGGCAGCAGCTTCAACGCGCCACGATGGATCATTGCGCCTCGTTCCCGGACCGGTCTCAACGGACGGACGTCGGCCCACCCACGGAATTCCTATGCGGAATCCAGCAAACCCTCATCGCTATCGCACGTGGCTTCGCGCGATGGTTGCCAGAAAGCGCGGAGGTGACCGCTCCGCCAAGGCCGCGCAATGCTTGATCATACACGTTCCAACCATTTAGCGATCAAACCGTCGCCGACGCTTTCCACTTCATCTCGGCTGCCGTGGAGACCGGGCCAGCGGAGGGCAAGGGGCACCGATGAGGCGGCGGCCCGCGGCGCCGCAGCCTTCGGCCCGCAAACCTGAGTGGAAGCCTTGTGGGCGAGCCGTCGGCGATGATGACATGGATCGATGAGCGTCCGCCCAGCGGACCGCGCAAGCTGCGTCCGTACCGCGGCGTGGTCGCGCTTGCGGCGGCCCTGTTCGTCGCGGCGCTCGCCTATGAGGCCGTGTATACCGTCAACCCGACCGAACTCGCCTTCACGCGCACCTTCGGCCGCGTCGACCAGGAGCCCGACAAACCGGTCAGGCCGGGCGTCCACGTCCTGGTGCCCTTCGCCACGGTCGTGGACAGGATCCAGGTCAGCGTCGACACCGTTTCGCCTCCCAAGGACCTCCGCGTCCTCAGCCACGACGGGCAGGTCATCGAACTCGGCGTGTCGCTGACGCGGCGCATACCGCCCGAGGCGGTCTTCAACCTTCTCTACAACACCGGCGGCGTCGGCAACGTCGACATCGACCGCAACATCTTCGCCATCGTCGCAGACCGCACCCTAACCATCTTCGGGCGCGAGGACGTGCTGAACATCGCGTCCGAGCGGGAGCGCATCATCGGCCTGATGCGCACGGCGATCGCCGGCGAGCTGCGCCGCCTGTTCGGCGTGGAGCTGGTCGACCTCCAGATCACCGGCTTCCGCTTCAGCCCGGAATACGAGCGCGCGGTCAACGACAACACGCTGGCCAAGACCAACGCCTACCGGGCCGAGCAGGTGCTGCGGCAGAAGCAGGTCGAGGCGCTGCAGGCGGTGGCGGAGGCCAAGGGTCGTGCGGATGCCGCGGTGCAGGCGGCGCGTGGGGAAGGCGAGAGCACGCTGCTGCGCGCGCAGGCCGCCGGCAAGGCGACGGAGATCCAGGCCGCCGCCGACTCCGTGGCGATCAGGGCGCGCGTCGAGGCGGCGGGCGGTCTTGACGGCTACGCCCGGGTGATGACCGCCGACACCATGAAGCGCTGGAACGGGCAGCCGCCGCAGACGGTGCTTGGCGGCGCGACCTCGCCCGTCCCCTTCTTCCAGGTACCAGACGCCGGCCGAGCACCTGACGTCGACCGTCTGCGCGAGGGCGGGCAGGCGCGCTGAACGAGGATCGTCCCACGCGCCGGCCGGGCAACGCGGTCGTTCCGCCGCCCGCACACACCAGGAAAACCGCATGTCGTTCCTCGACAGGATCATCGGCGTCCGCCTCGCCACCGCAGACGAGGCGACGCAAAGGGTCGGGCCGCTCGCCGGCATCCCCATGCTCGGCCTCGACGCGCTCTCATCCGCCGCCTACGGGCCGGAAGCGGCGCTCGCCACCATGCTCGGGGTCGGCCTGCTCGGCGCGACCTACATCCTGCCGATCACCGCCGTCGTCGTCGCCCTGCTGCTACGTGGCGATCAGCGCATCGTGGTGGTCAACGTTCCCTGGCATCTGGTGCGGAGATGACAGGCGGAGTACCGGTCCGGCTTACGACAGGAGCCGTCCTTCAATGTGCTCCGGTGCGAGACCCACGGCTGGGGAAGGTCGCAGCTTGGCACCACGCCGCAGCTGGGCAAGACAAATCTGGTTGAGGCTGTGCTCGGTCAGAGGATTGCTAGCGAAATCGCCGTACCGCGACACGATGTCTAAACCGGCGGCCTCAAACAGCAGCGGCAATTCCTGCGGAAAGAACTGACGGAGCACGAGGGGTGCGATCTCGCGCGACGCCGTGTTCGGCTCCCGGATGCGCCAGCGCAGTTCCCTCAGCTGCAAGACGGGGTCATAGGACGCCCACTCTTCGACCGCGATGGCCGTCGATGGATTGGGTCCGAGGTCGAGGCGCGTCGGCTCCGTCCGCGCCAGTGCGCGCACGTCCGGGTTGACGACATCGACGGCCAGCGTGCCGCCCGGCGCGAGGTGACGGGCGGCGCAGCCGAGGCAGGCGAGCAGGTCCTCGCGGCTCGCAAGGTGGGCGAGGGAGTTGCAGGTGATGAGAATGAGCGGGAACGCCCGGTCGAGGGTGAAGCAACGCATGTCGCCCTCGACGAAGTCGAGGGCGGCGCCGAGTTCCGCCGCCTTGCGGCGCGCCTGCCCCAGCATGGTCGCCGACGAATCAAGTCCGACCGCATCATGACCGCGGGAGGCGAGCGGGATGGTGAGGCGGCCGGTGCCGCAGGCGAGGTCGAGCACGGGACCGCCGGTGCGTCGTGCAAGGTCATCGTAGAACGGCTCGCATGGGCCAGGCTGCATGATGCGGTCGTAAATGGCCGGGATGTCGTAGAGCGAGGCCAGGGTCGGCGATGCGTGCGTCATGTCGCGTCGATGCCGGTCTTCCAGCGGTGGTTCAAGCATGGTCAGGGCGAGTCGCCTACAAACAAGCGGGAGGGCTGCTTGTGGCAGTCGCGCCTGCAAGCCAGGCGAAACGCATGACTGTGTGGCTCCGATCGGTCTTGCCGTCGCCTAAGCGGGGAGACCTGCTTTGCCAAGCAGCCGGCCTGCATCGGGTCCGCCTCCCGACCATCCAGTGATCGAATTAAGTGTCGACGATGCAAGACGACGATTCCCGAAGTGCCCGGACAACCGCGACGACTTCGCCCGCAACCCTATCGGTCGAGACTTCGGCGAAGTCGCGGTCGCGGCGATAGGATGGCGGCGATCAGCAGGGCGAAGATCATGGCCTAGCCGGCGCCGCTGCCGACCTGGAGGATCAGTTTCACCGGCAGCAGGGAGATGGCGCCGTATGCCACTGAGGAAGTTGAAGCAGCCAAAACCATACCACGGCGACGACGGGCGGCAGGCTGTGCGTGCAGATCACGGTGGCGACGGCGTTGGCCGTGTCGTGGAAGCCGTTGACGACCTCGAAGCCGAGCGCGATCAGCAGTGCAATGCCGAGCAGTATGAAGGCGCCGATGGCGAGCAGCTCGCCGATGCCGTTGACGTCCGACAGCGGGCCGTAAACGGCGTAGCCGATGCCGCCAACGGGGAGCAGCACGATGCCAAGATCGTGCTGCCATCGACGTTTGGCCGCGCCTGTCGGGCCGTCGCCGTGCCAAGGGCAAGGGCTGCGTCTGTCACCATGGCCGATTTCCGGCGGTTGCTCCGCTCCAAGAGCGTGTTCGCGACGTTGGTGTGACGGCGACGCGCCGAGGCCGACGCTCGCCATCCTCGTGCCACGGCCGAAATAGAACTGTTACATGGAAGGTCTATTTGTCATGGGAGCGCCAGGCTTGTGCGCCGAGGATGAACATGGCGTCGCTACCGTCCGTTACCCGAACAATGATCTGCAGCCTGCTGCTGACGGGATCAGCATCGGCGCAACAGGCAGACCAGCACAACCTCATCCTCTTTGTACCCGACGGTCTGCGCGCGCTTGCCGTGACGCCGCAATCCGCGCCGACGTTGGCCGCCTTGCGCGACGCCGGCGTCGACTTCCGCAACCCACATTCCGTGTTCCCGACCTTCACCACCGCCAACGCGTCCGTCTTCGCGACAGGGCACCTGCTCGGCGACACCGGCGATTACAGCAACACCATCTACGTCGGCTTTCCCGTGCGCACGGCCAACAACAGTCCCACGCCGTTCCTTGAATCGAACCCGGTGCTGGGCGAGGTCGACGCCCATTTCGACGGCGACTACCTCGACGAAGAAACGATCTTTCTCGCCGCACGACACAGGGGTTACAGCGCAGCGGCGGTGGGCAAGGTCGGCCCCGTGCTGATCTTCGATCATACCGAGCGCAGCGGGCAGGACACCATCATCGTCGACGACCAGACGGGCGCGGCCGCCGGCATCCCGCTCTCGCCCGAGATGAAGGACGGGCTTGCCGCCGCCGGCCTGCCGCTCGCGGCGCCGACCCGCGGCGACAACGGCCGCACAGGCGACGCCAGGACAATCGGCACGCTCCAGGCCAACGTCGCGCAGCAGCGCTACTTCGCCGATGTCACGGCAAAGGTCGTGCTGCCCCTCCTCAAGGCGCGGGCCAAGCCCTTCGTCCTGGTGTACTGGTCGCGCGACCCCGACGGCACGCAGCACAACCAGGGCGACAGCCTGAACATGCTCGTTCCCGGCATCAACGGACCGACCTCGGCGGCTGCGCTGCGCAACGCCGACGACAACCTCCGCCAGCTGCGGGAAGCGCTCGCCGCCCTCGGCCTCGCGGACGCGACGGACATCGTTGTCGCCGCCGACCACGGCTTCTCCACCATTTCCAAGCAGAGCGCGACGAGTCCGGCGGCACGCGCCTCCTATGCATCCGTGCCGGCCGGCTTGCTGCCGCCGGGCTTCGTCGCCCTCGACATCGCCGCCGGCCTCGGCCTGCCGCTCCATGACCCCGACGGCGGCATGAAGCCGGTCGGCGGCGCTTATCCCTACCCCGTGCGCGGCAACGGCCTGATCGGCCCCGATCCCGCCAAGCCCGCCGTGGTGGTCGCAGCCAACGGCGGTTCCGACCTCGTCTACCTGCCGACCAAGGAGACCGCGCTGGCCAAGCGCGTGGTCGACGTGCTGCTCGGCCAGGACTACGTCAGCGGACTGTTCGTCGACGACGACCTCGGCCCTATCCCCGGCACGCTGCCGCTGTCGGCGATCGGCCTCAAGGGACATGCGCGCACGCCGCGTCCGGCGATCGTGGTGAACTTCGCAACCGGCTCGACCGGCTGCCACGAACCCCTGATGTGCGCGACGGAGATCGCCGACACCCCGCTCCAGCAGGGCCAGGGCATGCACGGATCCATCAGCCGCGCCGACACCATGAACTTCATGGCCGCCATCGGGCCGGACTTCAAGCGCGGCTTCGTCGACGACGCGCCGGTGAGCAACGCCGACATCGGACGCACGCTCGCGCACGTGCTCGGCTTCACCATCCCCTTCGGCGGCGGGCTGACCGGACGCGTGCTCGCCGAGGCGCTGCCAGGCGGCGCGGCACCGGCCGCAACCGCCGGCACGCTGCGCTCGGATGAGGGGCGGAACGGCCTGCGCACGGTCCTCACCTATCAGCAGGTTGGGCAGAACCGTTACCTCGACGCGGCTGGCTTCCCTGGCCGCACGGTCGGCCTCGACGCCTCACACGTCGACCGCACGGACAAGCCGGTCAACTGAACCGTCATCTCAATCGATCTGTCGAAGCCTGGACTCGCCCTGATCCCCGAGGCCACTCCGCCAGGCGGCGTGCGTAGCAGGCGCAACGTTCAAACGCCCGCCGCGCTGGACCAATCCGCACGGGCCAACATCCTTATCCTGCAACGTGGGTGCGTGGCGTCTGCGTTTCCAACTTCGCTCGGGGCTGATCGACGACGGCACAGCGCGACGTCCTGGCCGACCAGGACGCGCAGTCCGACACCGATGCGCCTACCTGACGTCGACCCGGTTGAGGCGTTGGCGCGCCATTCCTGACCTTACCTGTCCGCACTCGCCTGGATGGTCCCGATCGACGCTCGTGCGCCCGTCGCTGGCGTCTTCGCCGCGTTTGTTAAACCGACGCGGGTCGAGCGCCGGCCCGACGTGCGGGTCGTGGCCCTGCGCGGAGACGGGCGAAGCATCTCGGCCGGCGCCACATCGGCTGGGTGCGCCGCATGGCGACTTCCTCGAAGGCCGAGAACTGCGCCGACGCGCGAGCGATGGCGGACATGCTGCATCGGCTCCGTGCTGAGGGTACGGTCGCCGGCGTGACATCCGACGATTGCCCGCTAGCAGGAGGTCGCCGCGGCGTGACCCGCGCTGGTCTCCGCGTCCGCGGTACGGGGATCGACCCGACGACGGGCTCCCAGCCGTTACCTCATCACCCAAAGCCAAGTCGCGTCGATCGAAGTGCCGGCCGGTGTCGCCTTGGCGCGCATCGCGCCGGCAGCTTCGGCGCAATATGTCGAAGCCGGCGGAGGGTAAGCGAGGCCCGAGGCGAACGCCTCGCCCCGTCCGATCGGCCGGGTGCGGTTGTGTCGACAAAGTCGCGCTGAGCTGCTTTCGTAGCGTAAAATGAAGGTGGCGCTCAAGCGTCGCGCGGGGAGGGGCGGCATGCGGGGTTTGACCGCGGCACTGGGCTGGGCCGAGCGCGCGCTCCTGGTCGTTGGAGCAGCCTTCCTCGTCGCCATCATGGCGCTGGTCGTCACCGACGTGTTCCTTCGCTACGTCGTCGGGCGGCCGCTGACCTTCACCTACGACCTCATCGGCGTGTACCTGATGACGGGCGTGTTCTTCTTCACGCTGTCGCACGCGCAGGGGCACCACGTGCACGTCGCCGTGGACATACTGGTGTCGCGGGCACCCCAGCGGGCGCGGATCGTGGCCGACGTCGCGACCTGCCTCGTCGGCGGCTCCATCTTCACCCTCATCGCCTATGCCGGCGCCGGCCGCGCCTACGACAACTACGTGTCGGGCGACGTCTTGGCCGGGATCATTCCTTGGCCGACCTGGGTGGCCACCGCCATGGTCCCGCTCGGCTGCGGATTGATCGTGCTGCGTTTCGCGGTGACGGCGTTCGGCCACCTCCTCACCCTGACGACGGGGCGCGAGCCGGCGGGCCTGCCGGCGCTGAACGCCGCAGGGGTGAAGGAGCATTTCGAATGATCGTCGCCCGATGATCGTCGCCTTGGTCCTTGCCCTACTGTTCGGGCTCCTCGCGGCGGGCGTGCCCGTGGCCTTCGCCATGGCCTTCTCCGGCTCGGTCGGCCTGTACGCGGTCGGCGGCCTCGACATGCTCGTCGGCATCCTGCAAACGGCGCCGCTGTCGAGCGTCAGCTCCTACGAGCTGATCGTGATCCCCATGTTTCTCCTGATGGCGGAGTTCGTTCTGGCCTCGGGCATCGCCGACGACGTGTTCAGCTGCGCCGCCGCCTGGGTCGGGCGAGTGCCGGGGGGGCTCGGCATGGCCACCGCACTCGCCGGCGCCGCCTTCGCCGCGATCTGCGGCACCAGCACGGCGTCGGCCGCCACGCTGTCCTCCACCAGCTTGCCGGCCATGCTGCGCCAGGGCTACGAGCCGCGCATGGCCGCCGGCGTGGTGGCGATCTCCGGCACGCTGGCCATGCTGATCCCGCCCGCCGTGGCGCTGGTGGTGTTCGGGCTGCTCGCCGAAATCAATGTCGCCAAGCTGCTCATCGCCGGCATCGTGCCCGGCCTGCTGGTGATGCTGACCATCATGGCAACCGTGCTGTTCCTGGTTGTGCAGGACCCGAGCCGCGCGCCGGAGCCGACGCGCACGCCCTGGGCCGAAAAGTTCCGACTGCTCAAGGTAGTCGGGCCGATGATGCTGCTCTTCGGCGCGGTCACGGGCGTGATCTACACGGGCACGGCGACGCCGACGGAGGCCTCCGCCATCGGCGCCTTCGGCGCGCTCGTCTTGAGCGTCCTCAAGCGTCGGCTCACCCCCCGCACCTTCGCCCGCTGCCTCGTGCGCGCGGCGCACGGCGCCTGTATGATCGCCGCCATCCTGCTCGGCGCCTCACTTTTTTCCACCTTCTTCACCCTGACCCAGGTGACGCAGGATCTCATCGGCTGGGTCGGCGCGCTGCCGACGTCGCGCTGGGTGGTGATCTGCCTGATTCTCGCCGGCTACGTGGTGCTCGGCTCCTTCATGGACCAGATCGCGATCCTGGTGCTGACCGTGCCGGTGGTGGTGCCGCTCATCAAGAGCCTCGGCTTCGACCCGGTGTGGTTCGGCGTGGTCAAGATCGTCACCGCCGAGGTCGGCATGATCACGCCGCCGATCGGGCTGAACTGCTTCGTGGTCGCTCGCTACTCCGGCCGGCCGGTGTCGGAGGTGTTCCACGGCACCCTCCCGCACTTCGTCGCCCACATCCTGATCATCGGCGTGTTCGTCGCGTTCCCCGAGCTGGTGCTTTGGCTGCCGCGTCAAATGAACGGCTGAACGACCGCGCGCAACGAACGAAGGATCTCTGCCCATGCGCATGCCAAGCCTCGCCCTCCTGGCGCTGCTTCCCGTGCAGGCACACGCCGCGACGCTCACCCTCAAGGTGGCGGACGCCCTGCCGAGCGGGCACATCGCCCACCAGTACATCCTGCGGCCGTTCATGGAGGGCGTGACGCGGCGCACCAACGGCGAGATCAAGTTCCAGCACTTCCCCGGCGAGCAGCTCGGAAAGGCCAAGGACATGCTCATCATGGAGCAGAGCGGCGTCACCGACATCGCGCTCACCGTGCCGTCCTACATTTCCGACAAGCTGCCGCTCACCGCCGCTGCCGAGCTTCCCGGCGCCTTCAACACGGTATGCGAGGCGACGAAATCCTACCGCCGCCTGACGCACGAGGGCGGCATGCTGTTCAAGAACGAATACGGCGCCAACCGCATCCGGGCGCTGATGGCCTTCCCCATCGCGCCGTCAAACCTCGTGCTGTCGACGAACCGCAAGGTGGAGGCGGCAAAGGACCTCGACGGGTTGAAAATCCGCACCTCGGGCGGCGCGCACGACCTCACGGTGCGCAGCCTGGGCGCGGTGTCGGTCCGCATGTCGCCGCCGGAGGTGTACGAGTCGATGCAGCGCGGCACGGTGGACGGCGCGCTGTTCCCCATTCCCAGCGTGATCTCCTACGACCTGACCAACCTCGTGAAGTCCTTCGCCACCAACGTGAACTTCGGCGGCATCATCCTGACCTACTCGATCAGCGAGGTGAAATGGCGGCTGCTCACCCCCGAGCAGAAGGCCATCGTGGAGGAGGAAGCCGACAAGGCGCTCAACGGCGGCTGCGAGAAGCTCGACGGCGAGTTCGCCGAGGGCGTCAAGAAGATCCAGGCGGCCGGCGGGCGGCTGTTCGCTTTCGCACCGGCCGATCTCCAGAAGTTCGATGGCGTCTTCGAGATCGTGCGCCGCGACTGGGCGGCGAACCTCGACCGCCGCGGCAAACCCGGCACGGAGGTGCTGAACGCGTGGACGGCGGCGGTGCAGGCGGTGCGTGCCGACGCCGGGCACTGAGGCCGCCCGCCGTCGAGGAAGGACGCGTCAAACCACCGGCGCACGCCCGCCGTCGACGTTGATCGCGGTGCCCGTCACGTAGGAGCCGGCATCGGAGGCGAGGAACAGCGCGAGGTTGGCGAACTCCTCCGGCCGGCCCATTCGGCCGAGCGGCACGTCGCGTGCAAGTTCCCTGGTGAATGCGTCGAATGGCGTGTCGGGCGCGCTCGCGGCATGGCGCCGGACCCATTGGTCGCTGACGATGACGCCGACGAGCAGCGCGTTGACCAGGATGCCGTGCGCCGCGCCCTCCCCTGCCATGACCTTTGTCAGCGCCATGCCCGCCGCGCGCGACACGGACGTCGGCGAAGAACCGGCCCGCGGCGCCTTGGCATGGGTGTTCAGCACGTTGATGATGCGACCGAAGTTACGCGCCTTCATGCCGGGCCAGGCGAGGCGGCTGAGCCGGATCGCGGCAAAGAGCTTCAGGTCGAGGTCGTCCTGCCACACCTCGTCGGTGATGCTCTCGAAGGCGCCGGTGCGCGAGGTGCCGGCGTTGTTGACCAGGACGTCGACGCGGCCGAGGTCGCGCACGAGGGCGTCGAAGGTCGTGCGGACCGCCTCGGCGCGCGACACGTCGCAGCTGTAGACGTGGACGCGACCGGCGCCCTCGCCACCCGACGACGCGGTGACGTCGGCCTGCGCGGCCCTCAGCCCTTCCATGTCGCGCGCCAGAAGCGCGACCGTCGCGCCTGCTCCGGCGAAGGCGTGCCCCATCGCCAGACCGAGGCCCTTGCTGCCTCCGGTGATGACGGCCACGCGGTCGTCCAGCCTGATTTGCATGATGAGACCTCCTGCATCGCTTGCCGACGACCACGGTCCCGATGACCGCCGTGTCAAGCCGATCTTTCGCCTGCGCGACAGCGGGTTTGATCCGACCGGCGCCGATGCCAGTTTAATGCCTGCGCTCGATGGGCACTTGCGACGAAGCGGCCGCGCCCCGCATGCCGACCGCGAAGGAAACGCCGGATGTCCGCAGTGCTTGCGTCACGACACGATGGCGATGACGTCCATGCCGCCGGGCTCCGCCGCCTGCGGGCGGAACTGCCGCCGAAGAGCTGGATCGACGAAACGGACGCCGCCGCGCCCTACCTGACGGACTGGCGCGGCATGTACCGCGGCCACGCGCCCCTGATCCTGCGCCCGGCCTCGACCGCCGAAGTCACGACCGCGGTGCGAATCTGCCGCGACCACCGCATCGCGATCGTGCCGCAAGGCGGCAACACCTGCCTCACCGGCGGGTCCGTCCCCTCCGCCGAGGGCCACGAGATCGTCCTCTCCCTCGACCGGTTGAATTGCATCCGGACCGTCGATCCGACCGGGTTCACGGTGACGGCAGAGGCCGGCTGCATCCTGGCCGACCTCCAGAAGGCGGCGGAAGCGGCGGGGCGCGTGTTCCCTCTCAGCCTCGGCGCGGAAGGAAGCTGCCGGATCGGCGGCAACATCGCGACCAATGCCGGCGGGGTGCAGGTGCTGCGCTACGGCATGGCGCGCGACCTCGTGCTGGGCCTGGAGGTGGTGCTGCCCGACGGCCGCATCCTCGATGGGCTGAGCGGGCTGCGCAAGAACAACACCGGCTACGACCTGAAGCAGCTTTTCATCGGCGCCGAAGGCACGCTCGGCATCATCACGGCCGCGACCCTCAAGCTGTTCCCGCGCATCCGCAACCGCGTCACCGCCTTCTACGCCGTAGCCTCGCCGGCGGCGGCGTTGGACATGCTGGCGGACCTGCGCGAGATCACCGCCGATAGCGTCCTCGCGTTCGAGCTGATCGAGCGCCCCCTCCTCGACCTCGTCTACCGTCACATCCCGCGGACGATCGATCCGCTCGGCGCGGCGCACCAATGGTACGTGCTGTTCGAGGTCGCCGGACCGCCGGCCTTCGCCGGGCTCGCCGACGCGGTCGAGACGGCGACGGCCGACTGGATGGAGCGCGAGCTGGTCATCGACGGCACGATCGCCGCGAACGAGGCGCAGCGGCAAACGTTCTGGCACATCCGTGACAGCGCCGCGGATGCGCAAAAGGCCGAGGGGATCGGCATCCGTCACGACGTGTCCGTGCCCATCGACCTGATCCCGGCCTTCTTCGCCCGGGCGCCCGATGCCGTCGCGGCGGCCTTCCCAGGCGTGCGCCCGATCGCCTTTGGCCATGCCGGCGACGGAAACATCCATTTCAACCTGCTGCAGCCGGCCGGCATGACCGATGCGGCCTTCCTGCCGCACACGGCGCGGTTGAACGCCGTCGTCCACGACATCGTGGCCGACCTCGGCGGCTCCATCTCGGCGGAGCATGGCATCGGCAAGCTGCGGCGCGATGAGCTGCCGCGGCGCAAGGGCGAGGTCGCCATGGACCTGATGCGGCGCCTCAAGCGCGAGCTCGACCCGCTCGGCCTGATGAACCCCGGCAAGCTTCTCTAAGCGTTCGGTCGCGGCAGGATGGCATCAAGACTGGTGTCGACGAGGATGAACTGCGGTCCGGGCGCGGCGAGCGCGGCGGGGACGCGATCCAGCTCCGCAGGCGTGCGCACGCGCGTCACCTCGCATCCGTAGGCCTGCCCGATCAGCGCCAAGTCCGGATTGACGAAGCTCGTGCCAACCACGCGACCGGGGTAATCGCGCTCCTGCTGGACGCGGATCGAGCCGTAGCTGCGGTTTTCCGAGACGATCACCTTGAGCGGCAGCCGCCGCTCCAGCGCGACGGCGAGTTCGCCGCCCGTCATCAGGAAGCCGCCGTCGCCGACGAAGCAGACCACGAGGCGGTCGGGCGCGCGCAGGCCTGCGGCGACCGCGGCCGGTACGCCGAACCCCATCGCGCCGGAGATCGGCGCGAGCAGCCGTTGCGGCGGCGCGAAGGGCACGACGCGGTAGACCGGCGCGCCGAAGGTGCCCGCATCCACCGTCACGATGGCATCGGGGGTGAGGTGGCGCCCCACGCACGCCACAACCTGCTCGAAGGGAACGCCGTCAGCGACCGACACGGGACGCGGGGCGGCGACCTTGCGGCGTTCGGCGCCGAGCCGCTCGATCCAACCCCCGCGACCGGCGACGGGGCCGGCCGGTCGCCCGACACCGTCTAGGAAGGACGCCACGGGGCAGGCGATCGGCACGTCGCAGCCGAACTGCATGCCGATCACGCCGGGATCGGCATGGACGTGGACCAGCGTCTGTTCGGGGCGGATGAGGCGGGGGTAGCTGTAGCCCTGCGTGGTGATGTCGGACAGGCGGGCGCCCAGAACCAGGAGGAGGTCGGCGTCCCGCAGCACCGCCATTTGGGCGTCGGGATTGGCGAGGCCCATGTCGCCGGCGTAGAGCCGATGGGCGTTGGGCAGCAGGTCCTGACGCCGGAACGACACGGAGCAGGGCAGCTCCCACGCTTCCAGCATGGCGAGCAGCCGGTCCCGCTCGTCGGCAGGTACGCCGCTGCCGGCGAGCGCGAGCGGGCGGCGGGCGGTGGCGAGCAGTTCCCGCACCCGGTCGAGCGATAGGGCGTCGGGCGCAGCGACCGGCAGCGTCCGTCGCGCGATGATCGGCGCATTCGCGCAGGATGCGGTGAGCACATCCTCCGGCAACGCGACCACCACCGGGCCGGGCACACCCGTCGTGGCGACGTGGATGGCACGGAACATCACCTCCGCCGCCTGGTCGGGGTCGACGATCTCGGCGGTCCACTTGGCGATCCGCCCGTACATCTGGCCGTAGTCGATCTCCTGGAACGAGTCGCGGCGCAGGTCTTTTCGGCCGACTTGGCCGACCAGGAGCAGCAACGGCACGCCGTCCTGCTGCGCGGTGTGGACCGCGATCGCCGCGTTGCTCGCACCCGGTCCGCGGCTGACGCAGACCACGCCGAGGCCGCCACTCAGCCGGGCGTCGGCGATCGCCATGAAGCCGGCACCGGCCTCGTGGCGGCAAACGACGGTGTCGACGTCGTCGTGCCGGTACAGGGCGTCGAGCAGGCCGAGGTAGCTTTCGCCCGGCACGCAGAACACGCGGTCGACCCCGTTCGCGACGAGAACCGACACGATGGTTCGACCGGCCGTGATCATGCGATTGTCCCACCCTGCTCCGCGGACGCGTCGAGGGCGACGCGTCCGCCGCTCACGCCCGCAGTTCCTGCCGTGCCACCAGCCATCGCGAGGCCGCCTCGCAGTTCGGTTCGGCCCCGAGGCCTGGCCCCTCGGGAAGCGCGAAGCGGCCGTTCGCCACGCATGGGAGCGGGTCGGCGAGGGCGCGGCGCAGCGGGTTCTCCATCACGTCGTGCTCGAGCAGGCCCGGTCCGCCGACGGCGGCGAGCACGTGCGCCGCGGCGAGCAGGCCGAGGCCGCTGCCGAGCCAGTGCGGACAGTAGGTCAGGTCGTCGGCGACCGCGCGGCGCGCCACCGCGAGGCAGCCGGTCACCCCGCCCCACTTCAGCGTGTCCGGCTGGACGATGCGGTGATGGCCGGCGGCGATGAGCGCCGCGAAGGCGGGGAAGCCGGCGACGTTCTCGCCCCCGGCGAGCGGCGCGGCGGAGAGCATCGCCAGTTCAGCCCAATCGTCCGCGGGACTGTCCGCCGGGATTGGTTCCTCGATCCAGGCGAGGTCGTGGGCGGCGAGCCGTGGGATCGCGCGACGCGCCTCCTCCATGTCCCAGCCCTGGTTCGCATCGACCATCAGTCGCTCGCCGGGACGCAGCTCGACCCGTAGCCGTCCGAGGACGGCGAGGTCTGCATCGAGGCCGAACGCGACCTTCACCTTGAACGCGTCGAAGCCGTCCGCCCGCGCGCGTTGGACGGTCTCGACGGCGGTGTCGGGATTGAGGCCGCTGGCGTAGGCGGGCACGCTCATGCGATCCCGGGGAGCGCCCAGCAGGCGGGCGAGCGGGACGTCGGCGCGTCGCGCCGTTAGGTCCCAAAGGGCGAGGTCGAGGCCGGCGAGGCAGGCGGCAATGGGTCCGTGCTCCCCGGTCTGGATCGACCAGCGCCGCATGCGCGCGGTAAGGGCCTGCCAAGCATCCGGGGCGTCGTGGTAGCAGCCGGCAAGGGCCGGTGGCGCGACCACCGTTTCCATGAGCCGCGCCTTGTTGTCGGCGGCGTAGGGTGGGAAGTTGCACCACACCTCGCCCCAGCCATGCGCCCCGTCGGTGTCTTCCACGCGCAGCAACAGGGCGGAACGACGGGGGATCGAGCCGAACGAGGTCCGTACCGCCTCGCGCACGTCGGCGCGGTAAAGAAAGGTCTCGATGCGCCCGATGCGGATCGCCACGGTCGTCCCTCCTGCGTCAGGTCGCAAATCCCCTTGGCATTCAGCCTACCGGCATCCCAGGCCGACTTGAAGCCGCCCGAACGCCGGACCGCCGGTGGTGTGCGGCGGGCCAAGGCCCGCATATCCAGCCTTTCAAGGCAGGCGTGCTCTCGTCATGGGGTACAAAGGTTCGCGTCCAGCATGCCGGAAGGTCGCTTGAGGACAGCCGTGTCGCGTAAGCGGCAGACAGCGCGTGCTCGCCGCAGCGCAGCTCCGACGATCCTGCCTAAGGCAGCCCGCGGTGCCGCGGTTCAGCGATCGACCGCCGGTATGTCGGATGCCAGCTAGCTGCCGTACGGCGGTACTTGGTAGGAGTCGCCGCGAACGGCGCAGGCCGCAGCAGTATCGAAGCGGGATTATGGGACGTGCCATGTCGAATCGATCTTCGCCGCTCGGGGCGGTCAGCATCGGCTACGTCGAGAGCCTTTACGAGACGTTCCGCACCGATCCGGACCGGTTGGACGAGAGCTGGCGATGCCTGTTCGGCGTCCTCGACCTGGTCGGCGACACCACCGGCATGGACGTCCTGGCGGAACTCGCCGCGCGCCGCGTCGAGGTCGCGCCGGACGATCGCGTCGCGGAGCTGTTCCGCAGCCGGGGGCATCTTCTCGCAGGACTGAACCCGCTGGTACCCGACGCCCAAGACCTGGCGGCGATCGCGTCGCACGCATCCCGCCCGGCGCTCGCACCGGACGCCATGGCGGCCCGCTACGCCGGGACCCTCGCCGTGGAAACGGCGCACATCGACGACCCCACACTGCGCAACTGGTTGGTCGAGCGCTGGGAGACCGGCGACGACCAGACGACGGCGGAGGCGCAGCGGGCGGCGCTGGAGGGTCTGCTCCGGGCCGACGAGTTCGAGCGCTTCCTCGGCCGCAAGTTCCCGACCAAGAAGCGATTCGGCGTGGAAGGAGCGGAGGCGGTCGTACCGCTGCTCCGCCACGTGCTTCGCCACGCAGCGGCCGCCGGTGTCACGCACGTGGTCGTCGGCACCATGCACCGCGGCCGGCTCAACATCCTCGCCAACGTGTTCGGCCGGCCGCTGGCGCAGCTTCTGGCGGAGATCAAGGGCGCGCACCCTTTCCCCAACGATGCTGCCCGGCCGGCCGACGTGCCGTACCACCTCGGCCATCGCGGGTCGGTGGACACCGGTGCCGGCGTGGTGGACGTCACGCTGCTTGCCAACCCGTCGCACCTCGAAGCGGTCGACCCGGTGGTCCTCGGCAGCGCCCGCGCCGTCCAGGAACGGGTCGGTCAAGCCGCCAGCGTGCTGCCGGTGATCCTCCACACGGACGCCGCCGTGATCGCGCAAGGGGTGGTCGCCGAGATGCTGCAACTCGCGTCGGCGCCGGGCTTCACCGTCGGCGGCACGCTACACGTGGTCGTCAACAACCAGATCGGCTTCACCACCGACCTTGCGGACGCCCGCGCCTCCACCCATTGCACCGGGGCGTGGAAGGCGGTGGACAGCTGCATCCTTCACGCCAACGGCGACGACGTCGCCGCCGTCATGCGCGCGGCCGCGATCGGCGTGGACTGGCGGCAGGCGCACGGGCGCGACGCCGTGATCGACCTCGTCTGCTACCGACGCAACGGACACAACGAGATCGACGAGCCGACCTTCACCCAACCGGTCCTGTACGACCGCGTCGGCCGTCACACGCCCGTCGCGGAGGCGACGGCTCGGGCGCTGGTCGCCGCCGGCGCACTGTCCGAGACCGACGTTGAGGACATCAGGGCGCGGTATCGGACGGCATTGGAGGCGGCCTTCGCGGAAAGCCAGCACTTTAGGTCCAACACAAGCGGCTATCCCGTCCAGGGTCTCCGACGCGCGCCGAGCGACACCCCGACGGGCGTGGAACCCGATCGACTGCGTGCGGTGGCGCAGGCGTCGGCGACAATGCCGGAGTGGATGACCGCGCATCCCAAGATGGACCGGCTGCTGCGCCCGCAGCGGAACCTAGGAAAAGCCGAGCTCGCCTGGCCGGTCGCCGAGGCGCTCGCGTTCGGAACATTGCTGGAGGACGCGGTGGCCGTTCGCCTCACGGGGCAGGACGTCGTGCGCGGTGCCTTCTCCCACCGGCATTACAGCCTGTCGGACATGCGGACGGGGCGGCTGCACACTCCCCTCGCCTCGCTCGGCAGCGCGCCCTTCGCCGTCCACAACAGCCCGCTGTCTGAATATGCCGTGCTCGGCTTCGAGTACGGCTACAGCCTCGAACGCCCGAACGACCTCACGATCTGGGAGGCACAGTTCGGCGACTTCGCCAATGGCGCGCAGATCATCCTCGACCAGTTCCTCGCCGCAGGCGAGGAGAAATGGTGCTTGGCGTCGAACATCGTCGTCCTGCTGCCGCACGGGCTCGAAGGGCAAGGACCGGAACACTCCTCCGCCCGGCTCGAACGCTTCCTGCAGATGGCTGCCGCAGGCAACATGCGGATCGCCAACCCCTCCACGCCGGCCAACTACTTCCACCTGCTTCGCCGCCAGGCGCTGGTGGCCGAGCGCAAGCCGCTCGTCGTGATGGGCGCGAAGCGGCTGCTGCGCCTGCCGGCGGCGACATCGCCGCTGGCGGCGTTCGGGCCAGGCTGCGCGTTCGAGCCGGTGCTGACGGATGCACCGGGCGAGGAGGCGACCCGGATCCTGCTGTGCAGCGGCAAGATCGCCTACGATCTCCTGACGGAGCGCGACGCGCGCGGCGCATCGGACGTCGCGGTCGTCCGCCTTGAGGAACTTTACCCGTTTCCGGCCGCCGCCCTCCACCGAGCGTTTGCGAGGTGGCCGGCGGCGCGATGCGTCTACGTGCAGGAGGAACCGCGCAACATGGGGGCCTGGTCCTGGTTGGACCGGCAGGTGGAACAGGTGCGGTGCGACACCGGCGCGGCGACGCCGCGGATGTCCTACGTCGGTCGCAGCGAAGCCGGTTCGCCCGCCGGGTCGTTCCACGGCGATCACGACGACGAGCAGCGCCGCATCGTGGCGGCGGCGTTCGCGGCCTAGGCCAAGCGTGTCAGGGTGTCCCCTGCTGGAGGACGCGGCGGGACCCGGCGCATGTGGCCGCCCGCGGCCGCCCAGGCCACGGGACAGATAGCGGCAACGCGGGGCGCGTCGTCAGGTCACCCTTGCACTCGGTCGCCATCCGCAACCGCACGATCTCGTGCGGTAGGGTTGGGTTCGACTTCGCACGGAGAAGGCCGCGTGCTGGTCAATGCAAGAGGACCCCAGGCCAGCCCGATACGGCCGTCCTCGCGGGAGGGTACGAGCAGTGACCGCGTCATCATCGACGCGGTATCCGCGCCCAGCATCGGACGCGTGCCGGGCAGAGGACCGTGCTCATGGGGAGACCGGCGGCGGCGAGAAGGTCGCCCATGTTCCATCACGCGTTCGAGTTGACGCCCGATGGCTTCGATCACCGGCGGCAGCGGCCCTTCGAGGCTAAGCTCCCGGTGCTCCGCATCGGTATGTCGAACATGGCGGAAAGCCGTATCCGGCGGGCTCGTCGGCAACGTCCGCGTCGGGCAGGACGTCGCCGTCTTTATGGCCTCACGTCGTCAGCGGTGGCGGCCGGTGTTGGATGGAATCCTGCCACGCCGGGTACAGCTCGAGATCGGTGTTGTCCTCGATCAGGTCGTGCTCGCTCTCGCCCTGCCCGAGCCATGCGAGGTAACCTTGGCGATCGATCGCTCGATAGGATTTTGCCGGGCTTGATCCTCGGTCTGAGGAGAATGATGTGATGTTTCGCTGTGACGTGACTGCGCCCACCCTACTGCCTGTGGTTCGAGGTCTCGCGCATGAGCAACGGTCATTGGTCCTGAGCCGGGCCGGTTCGGCAATCGCATGACGTTCGCACTGACCCGTTTGATCGCCGCCGTCCTCGCCGCAGCACTCACCATGGGCGCCGGTCATGCCCAGCAGATCGCGCGCGGCAAGCGTCGCATCGCCATCGACTACACCGAAATAACGGGCACGCAGGCCATGTCCTCCGCGCCCTGGGTGGCGCATGCCAAAGGCTTCCACCTTTGGGAAGTCGGCAAACCAGCCAGCGTGCTCGTGCAGGAGTTGGCCGAGAACGGCAACCCGGAGTTCATCCTGGGGACCGCCGTCTCCGACGAAAGCAACACCTACGGCGACCTTGCTGTCGGCCTCCCGAACCGGCCGGGAACGAGCCGCCATGTCGAATTATGGGTCGATGACGTACACCCGCTCGTGTCAGGCGGATGGATGCTGACGCAGACCAACGACGGCTTTGCCGGCATCGATGCGCTGGACGCCTTTGTCCTCACGAAACCGGTGACCATCGAGGTTTACGCGCTCGACGCCGGCACGGAGAAAAACACCGAAAGCAGGGCCGACACGCTGGGCGGCCTCGGCCACATGCCGGAGAACGGCGTTGTACATCGTCATCCCGGCATTCGCGGCGATGTCGACATCCCCGCAAGCTTCGGCTTCGACCCGGCCAAGCCGGTCGGTCGCATCACGATCAGCCCGGTGGCAACCAGGACGGAGTGAATGAGCAAGGCAAAGGCGGGATTGCGCGATGGTGCGGCGGCGTCTTGCGCCTCGCTCGCGCCAGGCTTCAGAATCGGCCTGATGAACCCGCTCGTCGCCTTGAAGGAGCAACGGTGTCGCACACCGTGTTACGTCGTTCCGCATCCGCCCTGCAGTTCTCGCCCCGACTTGCCCGCGACAGGATGACGTGGAGCGCGGGCTCCCGCTCCGTGGAGAACGATGAGCTTCGCCCTTTATCAGGCGGCTTAGCTGGCCGCGCGCCGCTCTGGCCTACGATGCCAGCGCAGCCCTTCTTTGCCTGGCTATCCCGACTTCTACCCTTCGCGCCCACCCCAGAAACCTGACACTCCGCCCAAATCGGAGATTGCAGGTCAAATGGCCCGCCGCCCTTCCGCGCTTGCCAATGAGCTTACTGACCACCGCCGCAGAATGTGACCTTACGCAAGCTGCAGATGCGCTAACCCGGATGGTCCTCCGAAGTCGGCGCGGGCTCGGAGTGCAGGGCGCCGCGCATCGACACGGCAAGAACGACCGCGGACGGCAGGATAATCGCGATGATGCCGGCAGCAAAGCCGTGCCAAAAGCCAATCAGGCCCATACCGTCCGTCCAACCCAGCCGCCTATCTCTGTCTAGACCTTATCCGTCGTAGATCGAAGATTGAATAGGCTGTTGGACCCATGTGACAAGAAAGGCATCGGCTGGAACACCGCACGAAGATGGTGTGAAGTGCAAGACGTGGCGGTGTGGAACGGGTCTTGTTGCTCCGTGCGTCGCGGGCCATCTGGGCGGTCTCGGCGAGATCGAGGATGGCGGTCGCACCGGTCCCTGCAAAGCGGCGGACCTGCTGCGAACGCCCGGACACGTTGCCGCCGGAAGCGCTCTGGAGCGGTTCACGCGTTGGGATTGAAAGGTATGGTCGCATTGAGGGACGAGGTGATCGCTCGACCCGTCCTGCAACACGCGCCCACCGCTCTCGATGAGCTGTGACTGCTGCATCGATTGCTCTACACTCGGGCTGCGCCCTTCGTCTGTCTCGGTGACGGCCATGCGCTGCTTCAGCGCCTGCCCGGTGAGGAGGTGAGGACTTTGAACATCCAGTCCTGTGGCGACAGCTTCGCGACCGCCTTGGTTTCAAAGACCTCCCGGATGACGCATGAAGCCGGTGAATAGCGCGATGCCGAAGCACGCCTGAGCGATGCGCTTGGCGAAGCTGGTTTCGGCCGCAAACTCGGCACCCGTCTGGATGGGTTTCAGTCGCCGGAGATCATGTTGAATATAGTCAGGACCGTCTCCGTGACGGTGCGTTAGGTGCCGAGAAACATGTCGCCGCAGTGGAATCTTCACAGAATGTCGACATCGTCGCGCCGCCGGTTGTCGGGACATGCGGTGCGCAGGCCGCTCGCCGGCCTAGGCCAGGGATGCGGTTCCCTGGTTGAGAACGATCACGCCTCGTTCCAAGGCCGATGAACGGAAGCGCACGGTGGCGGCGACGTCGCGCCACATCTCGGTGCGTATCGTGTCGCCGGGGTAGACGGGCGCCGTGAAGCGAGCCCTGAGCATGGTCAAGCCTTCGGGCCGGTTTGCGCGAAACGTCTTGAGGATCGCCCGTCCTGCGATGCCGAAGGTGGCGAGGCCGTGCAGGATCGGGCGTTCGAACCCCGCAGCACGTGCAACGGCGGGATCGGCGTGAAGCGGGTTGTCGTCACCGCACAGACGATAGATGAGCGCGGTTTCAGGACGCGTCGGCAGGTCGCAACCTTGGTCCGGGGGTCGGTCGGGGAGCGAGGGCAAGCCGTCCGGCGCGGCATCGCTCGGCTGCCCGCGGGCACTGAACCCGCCGTCGCCGCGCAGGATGTTGAGTTGTTCGATGGTGGCGAGGAGGTCGCCGGTTTCCTTGTCGGTGATGCGTCGCTCGATCAACAGCAGCGCCCCTTTTCCCAACCCCTTGTCGACGACGCGAAGCACGCGCGAGGTGCCGACCACCGTGCCAGCAGGCTTCAACGGCCTATGCAGGCGCAACGTCTGCTCGCCGTGCAGGAGCTTGGCCACGTCGATGCCGGTCGCTGGATTCCGCGCCCAGAACCCAGGATAGCCCAGGACATTGGCGAAGGTCGGCAGGACGCGCAGGTCCTTCTCGTAGACATAGGCGAGATCGTCGTCGTCCAGCGGTCCGCAGCCGCATCCGACGCCGATGTTGTACAAGATCACGTCCTTGGCCGCGTAGCTTTGATGAACCGGCGCGAAGGGCCAGTTCTTCAGGGTCGCGTAATCGATCATTCCGCCGCCGGCCACGCGTAGAGCGGTTCGACCTTGTCGCGGAAACGCCGGACGGCGTCGCGGTGGGCGTCGGTCGTGTAGGCGATGCCCTGCATCGCGGACTCGAGTTCCAGCATGGTTTTCAGGTCGCTGCCGAGCGACAGGTTCAGCGCCCGCTTGGCGAGGCCGAACGCGGCCGGCGGGGCGGCGGCCAACGCTGCCGCGACCGCGGCGCATCGCGCGTCCAGCCGTTCCGGCGCCACCACTTCCAAGACCGCGCCGTAGCGCTGCGCCTCGGCGGCCCCGATCTCGCGCGCGGTGAAGACGAGGTCCTTCGCCCTGGCCAGCCCGACCGCCCGCGGCAAGGTGAAGAAGGCGCCGAAATCGGGCACCAGCCCGACCTTGAGGAAAGGCATGCAGAAGCGCGCGCGCGTCGTCGCGATCACGAGATCGGCTATCAGGGCGAGGCTGAAACCCGCCCCGAAGGCGATCCCGTCGACCGCCGCGACGACGGGTCGGTCCAGTTCGCCGAGCGTCGCGATCCAATCGTGCACGTCGTCGAGCCGGTTGCGGCCCTCTTCCGCGGTCTCGACGGTCATGCCCCGGACGTCGCCACCCGAACAGAACGCGTTGCCCGCACCGCGCAGGATGACAGCCCGCACCGAGCGGTCGCGACGCACGGCGTGGACCGCCTCGCGCATCGCCGTGCGCATCGCCGCGTCGATCGCGTTCTTCACACCGGGGCGGTTGAGGGTCAGCGTCGCGACCGCGTCGGTGGTCTCGACGAGCAGGGGGGCGTCATCCATGAAAGCGGACCTTTCCCGGTCGTTGGGCCGCGCACCCCATCAGGCGCGCTCGAAAAGCGCCGCCATGCCCTGGCCACCGCCGACGCACATCGTTTCCAGGCCATACCGGCCGCCGCGGCGGCGCAGCTCGTGCAGAAGGGTCGTCATGATGCGGACGCCCGTGGCACCGATGGGGTGACCGAGCGAGATGCCCGATCCGTTCACGTTGAGGCGCGCCTCGTCGTGCCAACCCCATCCTTGGAGCACGGCCAGGACCTGGCACGCGAAGGCCTCGTTCAGTTCGACGAGGTCGATCTCGTCGAGCGACAGGCCGGTGCGCGACAGCAGCTTGCCGACGGCGGGCACCGGGCCGAGACCCATGGTCGCCGGCTCGCAGCCGCAGGCCGTCCAGTCGACGAGGTAACCGATCGGCGTCAGCCCCAGCGCTTCGAGCCTGTCCTCCGCCACGACGAGGCAGGCCGCCGCCGCGTCGTTCTGCTGGCTGGCGTTGCCTGCCGTCACGGTGCCGCCCTTCATCAGGGGGCGCAGGCCGGCGAGCGACGCCTCGGTGAGCCCCGGCCTCACGCCCTCGTCCCGCTCGAACGGCACGGGTTCGCCTTTGCGCTGCGGCACCTCGACGGGCGCGACCTCGTCGGCGAAGCGGCCCGCGGCCCAGGCCGCCGCCGCCTTGCGGTGACTGGCGAGCGCGAAGGCGTCGGCATCCTCCCGCGAGACGTTGAACCGCTTGGCGAGGTTCTCCGCCGTCTCGATCATGCCCGAAATGTAGCCGAAGCGTTCTTCCGGCTGGGAGCGTTCACGCCCGCGTTCCAGCCGGTCGTGGAGCTTGACCGTTCCCGCGCGCGCGCCCCACCGCATGTCGGTGGAGTAGTATTCGATGTTGCTCATGCTCTCGACGCCGCCGGCGACCACGGCGTCCGCCGCACCGGTCTGGACCATCATGGCCGCCGTGACGACCGCCTGGAGACCGCCCGCGCACCTGCGGTCGAGCTGCAAACCCGGGACATCCACCGGCAGGCCCGCCTCAAGGGCGGCGTAGCGCCCGACGCAGGGCGTTTCGCCGTTGGCGTAGGACTGCGCGAAGACCACGTCCTCGATACGGCTCGGATCGACGCCGCTGCGCTGCACCGTCGCGCGCACGACGCTGGCGGCCAGTGCGGCGACGGGAACGGGACGGAGCGTCCCCCCGAAGCTGCCCACCGGCGTCCGAACCGGCGCAACGATCGCTGCTCGTTTCATCCTCATCCCCCGTTTGTTGCACCAAGCGTCGCTCGACGGGCCGTCCGCCTCAATAGCGCGGCGCGATCAGGTGCGCCGGCGCAGCCGCTGCCGTTTCAGACCGGGTCCCAGTTGAAGACGTCGGCGGACACGTCGAGGGGGTAGAACGAGGCCTTCAACGCCGGCATCGCGTGCTCGGCGATGCTGCTTGGCGTCCACCCCTCGCCGCTCTGCACGGATCGCACCGGACGCGGCTGGCTCATCAGGAAGATCTCGTTGTTGCGCACGGCGAAGACCTGCCCGTTGACGTCGTGCGCCGCATCGCTCGCGAGGTACACGGCGAGCGGCGCGATCTTGGCCGGGGTCATCTGTTTGATCTTGTTCACCCGGGCCTCCTGCTCGGGCGAATCGACCCGGATCGAGTCGATCATCCGACTCCAGGCGAACGGGGCGATGCAATTCGAGCGCACCCCAAACCTCCGCAGGTCGAGGGCGATCGACTTGGACAGCCCGACGATCCCGAGTTTGGCGGCGCTGTAGTTCGCCTGCGCGAGATTGCCGATCAGTCCCGACGTCGACGTCATGTGGACGAACGACCCCGACTCCTGCGATTTGAACACGCCCGCCGCCGCCCGGGACACGTGGAAGGTGCCGTATAGATGGACCTTCAACACCGCATCCCATTCCGAGTCGCTCATCTTGTGGAAGAAGCGGTCGCGCAGGACCCCGGCATTGTTGATTACGCAGTCGACACGGCCGAACACGTCGAGGGCGTTCTCGACGATGCGCCGCGCGCTTTCAGGTTCCGCGACGCTGTCCGTGTTGGTCGTCGCGCAACCGCCGACTGCCTCGATCTCCGCCAGGACGCCGCGGATCGGTGCGGCGTCGGTGCCTGTCCCCTCGAGTGAGGCGCCGACATCGTTGATCACCAGCCGCGCGCCGTGCCGCGCCATCAGAAGAGCGATATCGCGGCCGATGCCCCCGCCGGCCCCGGTCACGATCACGACCTTGCCATCTACCGATTTCTGCATGTCCATGAGGTGAATCCGTCAAGCAACAGATCGTTGGGCCGAGCCGACGTCGGAGCGCGGCGGTGTATTTGCGGGTCAAACGCTGCACGTTGTCGTCGACGGCCGGAACGTCGTCGATGTGCCCGGTGCCGCAGATATGCTTCCACATCTTTATCTTCGGTCGCGCGGCCGCGAAGCTCATCGCCATCTTGTCGCCCTGCGGCAGGTTATCGGGATCGTCGCCGACCCTGACGATGCTCTTGCAGATGTAGCTCCCGTGAATGCGCGAGGACAAGTTGGTGTGGATGATGTCGGACGCCTTGCCCGCACGAGCGAGGCCTTGTCCTCCGCCGCATTCGCCCGCTGGGTCGCGATTGGTCGGTTTCCGATATCGGCGTAGTCCGCTTCCTGGCCTGCGCGGCCGAGATGGCGGCACCGGTCGCGATCGAGCCCGACGGCGCGAGCAAGCCGCAAGTGCGCTTGCGGATTTCGCCGACGAGGCAAAGGTGACGGGATCCCCGCATGGTCGACGGCGCCGGCCGCAACGAGGATCAGCCCTTCCACTCCCGCCTTAAGCGCCTTCTCGGCATGCCGGGCGCTGACGAGTTCATGCAGGACGATGCCGCCATAGCCGTGAACGGCATCGGCGATCTCCTTACCCGGGGCGCGCAGCGACGTGATGGAGATTTGCACCTCCTGCTTGAGGCAGGTCGCGACCTCCTGGGCAAGCCGCACGTTGGACGTATGGGAGGTGTGGTTCATGGACAAAGAATCGACCCGGATGTCGGGATGCGCGGTGCCGTGGGCGGCAAGGTCGTCGGCGATGCGGGCGAGCCATGCATCGCGGAGTTCCCTTGGGCGCGTCGAGGGCCGGGAAGAAGCCGACGAGGCGGCCCTGCACTGCGCGATCACGAGGTCGGGGTAGCTGATGGCGAACATCGGCACCGCGATGACGGGCAGCGAAAGCGCTTGCAGGACGGCCGGCAGATCGCGGTTCGAAGGCGCCACGCGTCGAGATGCCGGATGGAGCTCGGACGGGCGGCGGACGCTCCACGCCAACACCGGTCGAGTGTTCGCCCACGCCAGCGGAACGGCGTCGTAGACCACGTCGATCCACAGCGTTCATGCCACCTTGCCGTTTCCCACCGATCGCGTCGAGCCGCGCGCGCTCGGTTCCAACAGCGGTCTCCTATGCGTAATTCCTAAGCTCGGCAGAGCGACGTTCCATCGGTCGCGGTTCAAGCCGTCACCATGATCGTCGATGACGAGCGAGGTGCCAAATGGCCGATTGGATTGGGAAGTAGCGCGCACCGGAAGAAGGTCGAAAAGAATGGACGCGCAATCGACATCGAACGAGCGCTGTGAGCAGTCGAGATTTGAGGGAAGGCGCACTTGGCTGCGCTTGAACTCGGGGGAGCGACCATCAGCGAGCCCGGCGCGCGCACAGGCTCCGGCAAAACAACCCCTATTCGGTGACCGAACGCCTGCGGGACGCCGGACTCGTGTAGGTTTCCGAGCACGCAGACAAACACTCGGTCATTTCGGAAAAGCAACGCTGCATGCTTCAGCGGGCAGAGCATTAGCGACATGCTGGTGGAACTCATGCCGGAGCTGCTTTCCCTTTCTCACGCTCCACGCCTGCCAGCAGGTTTCCCGAAGGGCGCAAGAGCGTGACGACGGGATCCGTCGTATCGCTGGCCACGCAAACGAAGACGGTGCAGGGACATTCTCTCGATGGCGGAGCGGCTGGAGCCGCCGGACCGGGATGGAAAACGACGTCGGCACGCCCCGCCACACCTTCCGCTCGTGACGACGACCTGCGTGTATGACGGCAGCGTCGCGATCATCTCGTCGAAACGCGAGAACTATGGTTGATCATTAAAAGCCAGCACTTCATGAGCCTTTGGTCATTCTCGACGACGCCGCAGGACAGTTCCCGAGAATAAGGTGGGTTCCGCTCCGTCGCTTCGCGATGGAAAGCGAGGTGCCTTTCCTCGGCGGGAGTAGCCCTACCACGAAGCCCTGGACGAGCGCGGTGCCACCACTGCCGCTGCCCAGCCACAGGACGCCCGCACCAGCCACGTCGTCGTCGAGGCGCATGCCAAGGCGAAGCGCCAACGAGGCCGTCGAGGCAGGCCGGCGCCCGATGGCGGCGAAGGCAGCCCGGCTCAAGCCCAGGTCGGGATCGTCGCGGCGAGTTCCTCCGTCCGCGAGCGGCAGCTTCAGGGCGGATGTCGCCGATCACGCACGACGGCCGTCGATGAGGCAGTCCCGTTATTCTGGCGATGTCTTCCACGTCCGATGCTTGTGCGCTTGAGCAAGCGAGCTTTCCGCTTTCCAGCTTGGCGTTGCAAGACGGTCGAACACGTCGCACGCGGCATCCGATGACTGGTCGGCTTGAAGGCGCTCCACTGTCGCAAGCGCTCAACAGCGCAGCGGGGAGAAGTGGGCGTTGCACGCAGCGCACAAGCTTTGGGTTCGCCGCCGTAAAACGTTTTTCCATAGAAGCTATGCATTTTATTAGAGTGCGGCAGTGTCGATGAATGGATCGATTGCACGCCCTGTCTATTCTACACTCAGAAAAGGAGCGAATGTAATGAATGATAACTTGAAGCGAGTGCTCGTGACCGGCGCCACGGCGCTGGCGCTCTCACTCAGCTTGGCGGCCGTTCCCACGTTTGCTGATGCCGCCGGTCGTGGCGGCGGCGGGCACGGTGGTGGCGCGGGTCGGGCAGGCGGCGGAAACATCGGCGGCGGTGGCCGTGGTGGCTTCGGCGGCGGTCTCGCTAGCGGGCGAAGCGTCGGCTTCGGTGGCGGCGGGTTCGGTGGGGGGCGCGGCGCCGGCTTCGCCCGTGGCGCTGCGATCGGTCTCGGTGCCGGTGCCCTCGGATACGGGCTCG
Organism: uncultured Beijerinckiaceae bacterium; assembly: GCA_964243435.1. Classification (GTDB taxonomy): domain Bacteria; phylum Pseudomonadota; class Alphaproteobacteria; order Rhizobiales; family Beijerinckiaceae; genus RH-AL1. The sequence continues at coordinate 8,488 of CAXTFM010000005.1, read as the reverse complement.
GCGGCGGCTACGATGGCGTGGGCGACAGCGACGCATCGGACTACGGCGACGCCGGTTATGTGACGGAGGGTTACGGCATCGAGGGTACGTCGGGTTATGGCGTCGGCTACGCGCAGGCACCCGGCGTCGAATATGACGCCGGTGGCTATGACGCGCCTGTCCAAAGCGGTCGCAGCGCTGCCGTCCTGGGCGGTTCCTGTGCCACGCCGGTCATCACCTGCCAGCTTAACAACGCGTCCTACACTGGTGGAGGTTGCTCGTGCAAAGTCACCGGCGGCCGTTCACACGGACAGGTCGTGCAGTAAACCAAACCTCCTCGGCGCAGGCCGGCCTGTTGGATCGAGCCATGTCGCGTCGGTGGCCGAGCAGCTCGACGTGCTCGGGCTGATATCGGTTCATAAACTTTTGCTTCCGACCGTTGAGCCATTCGCGACCGCTGACGTCGCGCGTGACTCGCACATCACGACATTCTATTGCCGATGCGTCGAGAAACGTGTCGTTTTCACTTCCGATTGGAAAACAGAACAATGTCCATTCTCGCGTGGGTCATCCTTGGCGGCATTGCCGGCTTCATCGCCAGCAAGATCGTCGACAACACTGGGCAGGGCATCCTGCTCGATATCGTTCTTGGGATAATCGGCGCAGCTGTCGGCGGTTATGTGTTCTCGTTGCTCGGCGCCGCGCCGGTGAACGGTTTCAATCTTTACAGCATGGTCGTCGCCATCGTCGGCGCCGTGGTTGTCCTGATGATCTATCATGCCGTCGTTGGCCGGCGCACGCTTTGACGTTCATGAAAACGCTCGCTCATGGTCGCGTAGGTCATAACGCGGCGCCGAAAATACTCTACTAGAGTTGCTTGCATCGCGGGTAAGTGGCGTTCGGGAGAGGCTCACAGATATACCATCGCTGGCCACGAGACCTCAACGGCGCGCGTAAGAAAAGCGTCTCCAAGCACGAGGTTGGTAGGCCGGTCTCTCGAAAAGGCGGCCTAAGCGTTCCTGGGGGAGCAGCGGGCGGCTGGCTTGTTGATCGCGACGATGAAACGGTCATTGCAGCGAAGCGTGCGGTGTGGCGACCGTTATCATGTCCGCAGGCAACCATCGCCGGCCAGTGGGCTTGCTTTCGGATGGATCAAGCGGCCACTTTCGTCGAGATGGGCCTATCGGCTTTGGAGCTTTCACTTCGCACTCACGATGGCGCGTTGCGTAACGCTCAGTTCGCAACGGTCTCCTCGGACGGACATCCTGCGTTGAGAACCGTGGTCTTGCGTTTCTTTGAGCGCTCGACGGCCATGCTTGAAGTCCATAGCGACGTTCGCGCGAAGAAAATCCACGACATCCTTCACTGCGCCGATGTCGCCATTCTTGCTTGGTCTTATCAGGACAAGCTTCAGCTTCGTTTCGAGGGCTGCGCCGTCGTGCATCACGGCAACGATGTCGCGCGTGCGCGATGGGATGCGCTCTCCCCGGGCGCGCGTAAGGCCTACGGCCATCGTGCCGAACCGGGTGCCGCGGTCGCCGATCCCGACGATCAGTCGCATCTTGCGCCTGGCGAGCAGTTTCAATGTTTTGCCGTTATCCGCGTCGGTTTGAGCTGCTGCGAGGTGTTGCGGCTTGAGCCTGAGAACCGGCAGACACGTGCAATGGGGCGCTTCGAGAACGCGGGTATTGCGGCGCATTGGATCGGCCCATAGCCGGGCTACCCACACGATGCCGGCAGGGTCGATGTCGCTTCTTTGCGCGTTGATCGGTTCACCAGGGCTCGCCTGGCCCTGAAAGGCGACACGTTGGACAGCAAGTCGAGCGTGACACTTTGACTGACGCCCTCGTGGCGGAGCCGGCACCGAAGCGTGCTCCATCACCAACGGTCGCGGTTAAGCCGTCACGATCCGCATCACGCCCAGGTAAGCCCAAGATCTGCCTCATTAGGCGTGCCTGCACAACGCCTTGTCATGCAAGCCCAAGATCGAGCGGCTCAGCCTCAGCGCTGAGAAACTCGCCCCCCCCCCCGCTCTCCGCCTGACGGGCCACATCGCACTAACTGCAAATTGCAATCGGACGAGCGCCCGGTGTGCGTGTCTACTCCGCGGCAGCGACGGCTAGGAGAAGTGTCCGTCCTTCGTCCGCAAGGGCCTGCAATGCGCTAGCGGCGAAGTTGAAGCGGGTTGGTTTTTCAACGAGGCGTGCCGTCATCGCATCGGCGGAAGCCTGTGCGAGGGCGAGCACGGCAAGGACACCGTGATTGAACGCCTCGGTTTCGCGACGGGTCATGATCTGCTCCCAACGTCGATCGTGTACACCCGGTTAAAACGCCGAACCGACGGATTACGCGTACGACGTTGATCATCCCTACCGGATGATCTCCGCTTAACGGTCGAAGCTGATTTCCGTTGTGCCGCGATGTCCCAGGATCGACGCTCACGCATCGGCCGCGTGCTTCCGTTTTCGGCTCAGTGCTTCCGCCGGCATCGGTGGTCCTCGGCATTGAGGCCCAGCCGACATTCACGTCGCAGTCGCATGGCCTACTGTGAGCGCGACGGCCGGCTCGCGTTGATCGACCTCGGCGCGATCTTCGCCGTCCTGCCCCATGCGGAGTGGAACGGCCGACGAAACGTCGCATGCGTGTTGCGGCTGTGGTGATCGGCCTGCGGGCACGGTGATAGGGGGCACCCATTCTCCGACCGAACCTCGAAGCCAACCACGCTGGCGCCGTTCAGGCGATGCGAAACTGGATCGGTTTGAAGCTGCCGTTGTTCGATTGCAGAGCGGAACAGGCGGTGAGACCGATGACGAGATCCTGCTCGGCGACGAACGTGATGTGATCGCCGGCCCGACTGCGGGGTGGCTCGACGCGGATCGCGCCGGTCTCGGCGTCGATAAGCACGTTCATGAAGCAGTTGAACGCGACCGGGATGCGGTCAGGAACGATGCCGTGGGGGGCAAGCACCGTTGCGAGATTGCCGAAGCAGCCCGGATGCGGATCGCGGTCGCCATAAATGATGCGGAACGTATCCTTCGAGCACGGCGTCAGCAGGAAGTCGTGTCGGCCAACCGTGTCCTCGGTGATGCGCAGCATGACGTTGCTACGGTTGGAGTAGAGCGGGTCGCCCGTGGTGAGATAGATGCGGCTGGCATAGTCGAGCGTGCGGCCCGAGGAAATCACCTCGTCGAGGTTGTGACGATTGAACGCGAGCAGATCGGCGACCTGCTCGCCGCACGGGTCGATCACCGTGAGTTGCCGCCCGCGATCCAGGGTGAAGGCCGTTCCTGAGCGCGGCGGTATCTCCTGGATGCCCACCAGTGTGTCACCGCTCATCGGCGCGCCATGCCGGTAGTCCGCCGACTACAAGCGGCGCTTCGCATGCTTGAAACGGCACCGGCAAAACCCTCCGTCGCGGCGACGGACGCAGTCCGTGGGTCGGAACCGCGAAGGGCAGCGATGTCGAGATCACGCGACCGCTGCCGTTCCACGCATCAACGGTCGGCCGGGCCGCGAAACGGGCAGCGCCAGCCCGCCTCGACGGCGCGGCCGCTGTACTGACGCGCCTCGGACATCTCGCCATGGCGGGCTAGCATGGGGTTGCTCGATCCCGCCAGCGATTCGTCCCGTTTCATGATCATGGCCCGCAGCTTCTCGTAGCGGCCATCGGATCGCAAGCGTTCGAACTGCGCGTGCATGTTGAAGACGAGCGCCGGAACCTCGAAGCGTCGTGCGGGCCGGCTCGCGTGCGGGTGGAGGCCGACGATGAAGAAGGCTTCTTCGGCGACGCTTAGCGAAAAATGCGGGTTCTCCGCATTATCGGCGACCCGCGCGTCCCATGGATGTCCCAGCCCGGCATCGCGATTGCAGAGCGCCTGGGCCCGCGACCAGAGATGCCGCTCGAACGTCGTCTCATCACAAGGGGCGGAGTCCTCGAAAAGAACGACGAAGCTTTGGAACACCTCGGGCTTGCGCCGATAATGAGCGATGAAACCCATCAGCGCGGCATGGGTACGCATGTCGTCGTCTCCGCCAGCGATGTCCTGGGCGATGATGGTGACGACCCGACCCTGCGATAGCGCTGATTTCGCACCAACGCATGGGAACAGGGGTTCCTTGATGAACTGCCGGAAACGTTTTGAAAGAGGATGATCGGCATCGTTCGAAGGGATGGGCATCCGATCGCGGGGAGCGGTCATGACGTTCGACGACGGGATATTTTGCAATGAATTTGGCTCGCAGTTCTGCCGATTGAAACAGCATGTGTTGCCTATTCTGAATGCAATGGCGGGCTTCCCCCCAGCGTTCCGACGATGTGGCCACTTCACGCACCCGCAAGCCGAGGAAACCTGAACGCCCTTCAGGCACACCAAGCGCGACGGCGACCCCTTTCGCGATGCACGGACGTACCGAGGAACAAGACGGGCAGACGAGAACGGCAAATCGAAGTTCACCTCTACGCGAATGGATGGAACCAATCCGTCCCGCAGCGTTCGGAACAGGCGGCTTTCCTTCGATTCCGGTGATCATCTTGCGGACGAGAACCAGTCTCGACGTCCTCAACTTCGCGCTTGCCGGCGCACGCGAAGGTTTCGGCCCGTTCCTCGGCGTTTACCTGCAGGCGAAAGGATTCGACCCTGCCGCGACGGGACTGGCGATGTCGCTGGCAGGTGTCAGCGGCCTCCTGGTGACTACGCCGATCGGCAATCTCGTCGACAGGGTCGAAGCCAAGCGAATGCTGCTCGTCCTCGGTGTGCTCGCCATCGCCGTCGGCGCGATCATCATCGTCGTCAGCAAGAAGATCTGGCTCATCGGGGCCGCGCAGCTCCTCATAGGTGTCGGCGATACGAGCGTAGCGCCCCTCCTCGCCGCCATCACGCTCGGCATCGTCGGCCAGGAGCTGTTCGCCGCACGCGTGTCGCGCAACGAAGCCTTCAATCACGCGGGCAACGCAGTCAACGCGGCCCTGTCCGCAATCCTCGGCTACACGCTCGGCCTCGGCTACGTAGCGGTCGCGATCGTTGCGATGGCCGTAACGTCGAGCGCGGTCATCGCGTGGATCAACCCCGCCAAGATTGACCACGCGCGCGCGCGCAGCGGCGAAGCCGACGAACGCACGACGGTCCGCGCCCTGTTCGAAACCCCGGGTCTTCTGTTGCTTGCGGGAACCGTCATGCTTTTCGAGACGGCCAGCGGCGCGGTGCTGCCGTTTCTGGCCCAGGCGCGGACGGCGGCGGGAAGTGACCCGAGCGTCACGACCGGCGTCATGACCGTGGTGGCCCAGGTCACGATGGTGGGAGGTGCCCTGCTCGCCGCAAAGCTCGCCAACCGCTTCGGTTATGCCCGTGTGATGGCGGTCGCCCTCGCCTTGGCGGCGTTCCGCGGGTTCGTTGCCGCACATGCGAACTCATGGACGGCCGTCATCGGCGTCGAAGTGCTGGAAGGCGCGGCGATGGGCTTGAACGGCGTCGCGATCCCCGCGCTCGCCGCGAGCGTCATGCGCGGCACAGGCCGATCGAGCGTCGGCTTGGCCGCGGTGCTGACGGCGTTCGGGGCCGGAGCCGCGCTGAGCCCTCTCGTCGCCGGCTCGGTGGCGCAGCATTTCGGCTTTGCGACATCGTTCGTCTGCCTCGCAGGAGTCGCCTGCTTCGCTTTGGCGATCTGGACGTTCGGGCGCAGATATGTCGGGAAGGCGGCTTTCGATGATACCGTATCGAGCGAGCCCGATGAACCGGCATCCAAGGTCCAGGATCAGCTAAGCCAATCTGCCTGATCGTTTGCGGGTGAATTACCCTTTCGCACTGTCAAGCAAGGTCAGCAGGGCTGCGCACAGCGCCTTCACGTCGTCGGGCCTGAGGCTTTGCGGATCAGATTCCCCCGTCGTCGCGAGTTTCCGGATTCGCTCGTGAAGCTGGTCATCGACCGCATGGGCATCGACCAAGCTCGTCGACAGTGCAGTCGCAGGGGTCTCAACCATGTGCTGTCTCCAGAATCGAATTGTTTCGAATTCCTCCGACGGGATGCGACGTGCGCAGGAGAAACTTGGCGCGACGTGGATGCCGGTAGCAGGATGCAGCACGGCAGGCTCATCGGCTCGATGGACTATACATAGGGCAGCGTCGGCGTTCGTCGACGAACGCGGGACGCAAGATCGCTGCGAACCACACAAGGGTTTGAGATCGGCATGGATGGTTGCATGTCGCCATTCGGACCTCGGTGTCGTAGCCGTTCATGGGAGCCATTGAGTCAAGCGTTTGGTCTTGGCAGGGGGTGGCGAGACCGAGGGTAAAGACCAAGCCCTGCAAGCCCGATGCTGCTCTGCGTTTCGACGGCTGCGGTCGTGGCAACCTCGTCCGTGTGGGCGACCAACTCGCGCCCCTCGTCCTGTGATCGGTGGTCCGTACGGCAGATGATGAAGCATAACCTTCGCAGGTATGGAAATAGAACAAACAACGTGATTCATGGTACTGACCGTTCAACCGCTTCCCGCACCGAAACTTACGTTAGGATGTTTGCCGAGGTCGTCCCAAGGCGCATCTTTCAACATGCTGTGCCCTCGGATTGCGGGACGACGATGAACGTGCATGCACCCCTGTCGCCATCAAGACGTGAAGCGCTCAAGGCGGCTCTGAAGCCAAACAGCCAGGGAAGACCGCTCAATGCAGAAAAGGTGACCCTCGTCAGATTGGGTTTCCTTCGCGCAACCGACTGCGGGGTCCAGCTGACACGCGCAGGGAAGCTGCATTTGGCGAGCGACGAAGCCCTTTGCAGCGAAAGATGCGTGACGAGCGTCCGGTGCTTGGTTCACTGATCGGCTCAATCCGGCGATCTCGCGGTTGCTGCAAACGCGCACCGGTCAACGACGGTCGTGCGGCAAGCGAAGCGGCATAATCAGAGCGTCAGCGCGATCGGCCGGCTTCCTTGAAGGATATCAGCCGCCGCTGCTCCCCGTCCCAAAGGACCAGCGGCACGCAGGAGATGCTTTGCCGGAGCGTGAGGCGGCCGACGTCCCGCATCTCGGGAAACACCCGCAGGATTTCGTTCAGGCGGTAGTACGGGATGCGGCTGACGAGGTGATGCACGTGATGGATGCCGACATTGGCCGTGAACCAGCGAAGGACGGGTGGAAGGTCGTAGTGCGAGCTGCCGTGGAGTGCCGCCTCGTGCACGCTCCAGCTTGGGGGCTCGGACCAGTGGGTCGCCTCGAACTGATGCTGGACGTAGAACAGCCAAACACCGATCGAGGCCGCCAGCCAGATGACGGGAACCTGGACGGCCACGAAGGTCGCCGCGCCGCAGGACCAGACCGCTGCCGCAGCGACCACCGCGATGCCCAGGTTCGTTCCCATGGTGCTGAGCCAGGGTGCCATCCTGTTCGAGAGCCCCATGGGGAAGCGGTACTTCAACCCGAACAGCAGGGCTGGACCAACGCCGAACATCACGACGGGATGACGGTAGCAGCGGTAACGAAGACGCCCCCACGCCGTGCGGGTCCGGTATTCCCCGACAGTCAGGGTATCGACGTCTCCAATGCCCCGCGCGGCTAGGTTGCCGGTGGAGGCATGGTGCATGGCGTGGGTGCGGCGCCAGTAGTCATAGGGTGTGAGCGTCAACACGCCGATGAACCGCCCGGTCCAGTCGTTCGCGGCGCCGGTCGGGAAAAACGAGCCGTGCCCGCAATCGTGTTGGATGAGGAACAACCGGACGACTAGGCCCGAGGTCGGAAGGAGCAGGACGGCGAACAGGCCGAAGCGGCCGGAGTTCATCGCGAAGGCCATGGCGCTCCACCCCGCGATGTAGGGCAAGATCGTGATCGCGAGTTCGACGCAGGCGCGCGCGCTACTGGGGCGACGGAAGCGCCCAAGTGCTTTGGTCCAATCCCGCGCTGACGACCCCGACATGTGTCCGGCGGTCTGCGGGGAGACAACGATATTCAAAAGACCGGCTCCGGGATGCCAGGGACAAGGGTCAGGGACAGTGGCACGGGATTGTATGTGGTGTTGCCGACAGGCGGTCGGATCAGCGAGTGCTCGATTAGAGCATCACGAGCCGCCTACAGGCCGTCCGCTTCCAAGCCGCTTGGCGGGAGGTGGCGTACTGGCATGACCGGCGTCGAGCCCGCCGGACACTCATGCCAAAAGCTCGCGGTCATCATTTGCCCGACGCAAGCAACCTTCCGCGGCAATCGCGCAAGGTGATGTTCCCCGCCCGACAGAAATGCTTGGCTTCACAATGGCTGACCTTCCGCCAACGTGCGGCACGCGACGGCACCGCGTCTCCCGCCTTCGGCTTGGCGTTGACGGCCAAAGTTTCGACGTCCTCAAACGATCGAGCTGTCGTGTCCAGGCAAATGACGCAGCAATGATGTACAAGGCTACATTCTCGGTCTGCGAACAATATCGAACTTCGTAGACTGAACATGCGCAAACGCATGAGCGGACAGTGATGCTTGATTGGGACGACCTGCGCTTCTTCCTCACGGTTGCCAGGCTCGGCACGCTGTCGATGG